>NZ_UGHY01000002.1:322500-622500 GCF_900450995.1 Haemophilus parainfluenzae
AAGTTTCTTTGGACGATTAAAAATAGAATGTTTTTATGGTCGGGAATTTAAAACAAAAGAAGAGATAGTTGATGCCGTCAGGGATTATTTGGATTACTATAACCACCGACGGATTCAACTAAAATTAAAAGGACTGAGTCCGATACAATATCGAAAACAATCCTTTAAATGACAGTCTAACTTTTTAGGGTCAGATCATTTTTAGCTGCGCTTTTTTATTTTCTTCTTAAAGAAACTTCTCCGGCATTAAAATACCGCTCACCTTCATCGGTTATGACTTTTAAATAACCGCGTTTATCAATCCCCTGCTCTATACCTGAAATCGCACCTTGTTCAGTAAAGACATTCACTTCATCACCAAAAAATTCATTATGGTTTATCCATTGTTGCATGAATTCCTCATCAATGCCTTTTTCTTCAAATTGAGCTAATCGAGAATAAATACGTTGAATCACTTTAACAAGGATCGTTTCACGATCTATATCAGGATCCTGTTCAGTTAGCTGTGCATACGGCTGACTAATTTCGGTTGATTGTGGCAATTTTATATTGATCCCAATACCAACCACTAAATTAAGCAACCCATTCTTATTATTAATGATTTCCACTAAAATGCCACCAAGCTTTCGCCCTGAAAGCAAAATATCATTTGGCCATTTCACTTTCGCATTTAACGCTTCTGCAATCGCTAAACCAATCAGCAAGCTTAATCCATCCAATGCTTTTTTAGGACCGATAGTCCAATAAAAACTGAAAATTAACTGCCCTGCAAACGGTGAAAGCCATTGGCGACCACGACGTCCCCTACCGGCCGTTTGATATTCTGCTAGGCACAAATCACCTTTTTTTAATTGCTCAATTTGTCTTGATATAAATTCATTTGTTGAAGAAATGGTTCGATGATAATGCACAGAATAAGGAAAAAGTGCAGTCGAAATTGCTTGCGGATTTAACAAAGGCATTTCTGGCACTAACTGATAAACATCATTTTCTTCTTGAATATTCAATCCCACTTCTCTCAATAATGCTATTTCTTGCGCCAATTCATTTGACGTAATATTTAAAAACGACATCAAATCTGACCGCACTTTAGGTTGGCAATCAGACAAACAATCCAATAACGATGGCATATTCATTCCTTCTCATAAAAATCTTGGCAAATCTTACCATAAAAGCGAAAAAATTCATTTTCAACCACATGAAAAATCTGTATAATCCCGCCGCAATATTTTTTAACTTCAACTTAGCGAGAATATTGCAATGTCATTACGCATTAAACAAGAAGCCCTTACTTTTGACGATGTTCTACTCGTCCCAGCACATTCAACTGTTCTTCCGAGCACTGCCAACCTCTCAACTCAACTCACCAAAGAAATTCACCTAAATATTCCTATGCTTTCTGCTGCAATGGATACTGTCACAGAAACCAAATTAGCGATCTCTTTAGCACAAGAAGGCGGCATCGGCTTTATTCACAAAAATATGACGATCGAACGCCAAGCGGATCGTGTTCGTAAAGTGAAAAAATTCGAAAGTGGTATCGTTTCTGAACCTGTGACTGTTTCACCAGATTTAACTCTTGCAGCACTTGCTGAAATGGTGAAAAAAAACGGCTTCGCAGGCTACCCTGTTGTAGATGGTGAAAATAACTTAATCGGTATCATCACTGGCCGTGACACGCGTTTCGTGAAAGATTTAAGCAAAACTGTTTCACAATTAATGACGAAAAAAGAAGACTTAGTTACCGTAAAAGAAGGTGCAAACCGTGAAACAATTTTAGAATTAATGCATCAAAACCGCGTAGAGAAAGTACTTGTAGTAGATGATGCATTCAAATTAAAAGGCATGATCACCGTTAAAGACTTCCAAAAAGCAGAACAAAAACCAAATGCATGTAAAGATGAATTCGGTCGTTTACGTGTCGGTGCGGCTGTAGGTGCAGGCCCAGGTAACGAAGAACGTATTGATGCTTTAGTGAAAGCCGGCGTAGATGTGTTGTTAATCGACTCTTCTCACGGTCACTCAGAAGGCGTATTACAACGTGTTCGTGAAACTCGTGCAAAATATCCAAACTTACCTATCGTTGCGGGTAACGTAGCGACTGCTGAAGGTGCTATCGCACTTGCAGACGCAGGTGCAAGCGCAGTGAAAGTAGGTATCGGCCCTGGTTCAATTTGTACAACTCGCATCGTTACTGGTGTAGGTGTACCACAAATTACGGCTATCGCAGATGCAGCGGCAGCATTAAAAGATCGCGGAATTCCAGTTATCGCGGACGGCGGTATTCGTTTCTCTGGTGATATTGCAAAAGCCATCGCTGCTGGCGCAAGCTGTGTAATGGTTGGTTCTATGTTTGCAGGTACTGAAGAAGCTCCTGGTGAAATCGAACTTTACCAAGGTCGTGCATTTAAATCTTACCGTGGTATGGGCTCATTAGGTGCCATGGCGAAAGGCTCATCAGACCGTTATTTCCAATCGGATAACGCTGCAGACAAACTCGTACCAGAAGGTATCGAAGGCCGTATTCCATACAAAGGTTACTTAAAAGAAATCATCCACCAACAAATGGGTGGTTTACGTTCTTGCATGGGCTTAACTGGCTGCGCAACCATCGAAGAATTACGCACGAAAGCAGAATTCGTTCGAATCAGTGGTGCAGGCATTAAAGAAAGCCACGTTCATGATGTAACGATTACTAAAGAAGCGCCAAACTATCGTATGGGCTAACCGTAGGGTGGGCATCCTTGCCCACCTTTTGTTGTTTATTATATTTGTGTAATAAATGGATATTTATGCAAAAAAATAGAATTGCGCTACTTATTGATGCTGAAAATGCTAATAGTTCAGCGATTGAACAAATTTTAAAGGAAGTGGGCAAATCAGGAACAATAACAGTAAAAAGAATTTATGCAGACTGGACAGATGAACGGAATAAAAAATGGAAAGAACAATTAAATTCTTATGCCATTAGGCCTATTCAAAAATTTGCTTATACAAAAGGTAAAGGATCAAGTGATACAGCATTAATTATTGATGCCATGGATTTACTTCATTTTAAAACAGTGGATGCTTTTTGCATTGTTTCTAGTGATAGTGACTATACTGGGCTTGCTCATCGAATTCGTGAGGATGGGTTAGATATTATCGGTGTTGGTAAAAGTCACACTCCCGAAGCGTTTAAGAAAGCCTGCACTCAATTTGTTAGAGAAGAAAATTTGGTTAAAATATCAGATATTCAAAATAACAAAAAGAATGTTGATAAATCTATTGATTACTCGCTTATAAATAGTGCGTTTGAAATGGTAGAAGATGATGATAATGGAACGGCTCTATTATCTAAATTCTCAGAAGCATTAAGAAAAATTAATTCAGAATTTGATCCAAGATCTTATGGTTATACAAGATTCACAACATTCTGTAAAAATTTAAAAGGATATGAACTTTATTCACACTCTGATGGAACTACAATATCCTTGAAACGAAAAGAAAATGAAAAACAATTAATAAAAACAATACCATCAAATAATGGCATATCATCTAATATTGATTATGAAAAAATAAAAAAAGCCTTTGATATGGTTGCAGATAATGACTCAGCCCTATTATCTAAATTTGCTGAAGCATTAACCAAAGTTAAATTCCAATATAAATCTTATGGCTACAAACGTTTCTTTGATTTTTGTAATGATTTAGATGGATATGAAATAAATCTTCATGATGATGGACAAACTTTTTCCATAAAACCAAAACAATAGAGAGAACCATGACAAACATCCACAACCATAAAATCCTGATCCTCGACTTTGGTTCACAATATACTCAACTGATTGCACGTCGTGTGCGTGAAATTGGTGTGTACTGCGAACTTTGGGCGTGGGATGTGACTGAAGAACAAATCCGTGAATTTAATCCAGACGGTATCATTCTTTCTGGAGGCCCTGAAAGTACCACTGAAAAAAACAGCCCGCGTGCACCTGAATATGTATTTAATGCCAGCGTGCCTGTATTGGGTATTTGCTACGGCATGCAAACCATGGCAATGCAACTTGGTGGTTTAACTGAGACCTCTGATCATCGTGAATTCGGCTATGCTTCTGTTTTAATGGATAATCCAACCGCACTTTTCGCTCATTTAAATGATGGCGATAGCAAATTAGATGTATGGATGAGCCATGGCGATAAAGTAACGCGTTTACCTCAAAACTTCCAAGTTACCGGTACGACTCCAACCTGCCCAATTGCGGCAATGTCTGATGAAAATCGCCATTTCTACGGCGTACAATTCCATCCTGAAGTAACCCATACCAAAAAAGGCTTAGAATTATTGATGAATTTCGTGGTGAACATTTGTGGTTGCGAAACAAAATGGACAGCAGAAAACATTATCGAAGATGCCGTTGCTCGCATTAAAGAGCAAGTGGGCGATGATGAAGTTATTTTAGGCTTATCTGGTGGTGTTGATTCCTCTGTTGTTGCATTGTTATTACATAAAGCGATCGGTAAAAAACTACACTGCGTATTCGTGGATAACGGTTTACTCCGCTTACACGAAGGCGATCAAGTCATGGAAATGTTCGGTGACAAATTCGGTTTAAATATTACCCGTGTTGATGCTGAAAGCCGTTTCTTAGGCGAACTTGCTGGCGTATCCGATCCTGAGGCGAAACGCAAAATTATCGGTAAAGTGTTCGTGGATGTATTCGATGATGAATCGAAAAAACTCACTAACGTGAAATGGTTGGCACAAGGTACGATTTACCCTGACGTGATCGAATCTGCAGCAAGCAAAACTGGTAAAGCACATGTGATTAAATCACACCACAACGTAGGTGGCTTACCAGACTATATGAAACTGGGTTTAGTTGAACCTTTACGAGAATTATTTAAAGATGAAGTACGTAAAATCGGTTTAGCATTAGGCTTACCGGCTGAAATGATCAACCGTCACCCATTCCCTGGCCCAGGCTTAGGTGTGCGAGTATTAGGCGAAGTGAAAAAAGAATACTGCGATTTATTACGCCGTGCGGATGCTATCTTTATCGAAGAATTACGCAATAGCGGTTGGTATGAAAAAACTAGCCAAGCCTTCAGCGTGTTCCTACCAGTAAAATCTGTAGGTGTGATGGGCGATGGTCGTAAATACGACTGGGTTATCTCACTACGTGCGGTAGAAACCATCGACTTTATGACCGCACATTGGGCGCATTTGCCTTATGATTTATTAGGTAAAGTATCTAACCGCATCATCAATGAAGTGAACGGCATTTCCCGCGTCGTGTACGACATCAGCGGAAAACCACCAGCAACTATCGAGTGGGAATAATCTAAATCAATTTAAAGGGCAAATTATTTTGCCCTTTTCTTCTTTTATAGCCACAACTTTTTCTCAGCAAGATTCACTATGGATATCACTTTTTTACTCGGTACTAAAATTATTGAACTGACACTCATTGTGCTTATTGGCTACGGGTTGGTTAAATCAAAATTATTAAAATCAGAAGATAGCAAGCCGCTTTCCATGATTGGGCTTTATGTCATCAGCCCAGCTGTGATGATTGAAGCATTTCAAATTGATTACACACCTGAAATTCTACAAGGTTTGCAGCTTTCACTACTTATGGCCGTGTTTCTTCAGGGTATTCTGATTATTATTGGCAGTCTGTTAAAGCGCCTATTAAACCTTGATCCTATTGAGCATGCCACTTCGATTTATTCCAATTCTGGCAACTTAATTATTCCGATTGTGATGTCGCTATTCGGTAAAGAATGGGTCATTTACGCTAGTTGCTTTATTGTGGTTCAAACCTTTCTATTTTGGACACATTGCCGTTTGATTATTGTAGGAAAGGGAAATTTATCGCTGAAGGCGATTGCCAAAAATATCAATATTTGGTCAATTCTCGTTGGCGCATTTTTATTTGCTTTTCAAATTAAGTTGCCAAACATTATCAATGGCACACTCTCTTCTATTGGGTTATTTATTGGTCCGAATGCCATGCTTGTTGCGGGGATGTTAATTGCCGCAATTCCATTAAAAAGCATTGTTTCATCTAAGCGCATTTATTTAGTCACACTATTGCGCTTGTTGATTATTCCGCTTGTGTTGTTGGTATTAATAAAGCTTATTGGCTTTGTACACTGGATTGAAAACGGTGAAGTGATTGTGTTGATTAGCTTTTTGGCTACCACGAGTCCTTCAGCTTCGACAGTGACACAAATGGCGGTGATTTATAACAACAATCCACAAAAAGCTAGCGCCATTTATGGGATAACGACGCTGCTTTGTATGTTTACTATGCCACTGGTGATTGCGTTATATCAAATGTGGGGGTAAATAGAAGAAAAGTGCGGTCAATTATTTAAGCACTTTTGATGCCGGTTGCTCTTTTTTCAAACGATAAAGTTGATACAAATTAACGAAAACTAAGAATGCGTTTAGAAGTGCAACTGGATAAGATTTGATGATCAAACTGTAAATGACAAAGAGTATCGCCCCAATAGCATTAACAACTCTCAAATGAACAATTGATTTAAATAAAAAAGACACAGCCACAAAGAATGTTGCCAAATAACCTAATAATTCAATGAAATTAAATTCCATAAATCTCTCCGTCAACAATGATTGAAACGGCATCATAAAAGATTTTGGAATTCAGGGAAAGAGGCGAAATAAAAGCAACCGATTGCAATATCAAGAAATTTTTATTTCGCTCAACATTCGCTTAGATAAAGACTTTTTGCACTAAAAACATATAAAAAATTGTGCCTGCTGAGATGGAAAGAAACATATTCTTTTTCCAGAAATGCAATCCCAACACCAAAGCTCCCGCAATAAAATCGGGCAAGCCGTGATAACTACTCAACACATCCACATTTTTATAGCAATACACTACTAACATTCCAAACATCGAGGCAGGTAATACTTTGCCGAGATAACGGATATATTCTGGAATAGGGCGATTTGCAGGAAAGATCCAGAAAGGCAACAAGCGGGTAAATTGCACGCAAAAAATACAAATCACAATGGTGATAATCTGTTCCATCAATGTCATTTTAGTGCCTCCAATTTAGATGAAAGTTTAGGACGTCGTACCGTTAATAGAATCCAGATACTAATTAGCGTTGGCACTAAAAAGTGTTCTTTCCCAATAATTAACAGTGATGCAAAAGCTACGCCTAAACCTAATAATGAGCTTTCATGAGATTTTTCTTTTAGCCAATTTTCAGCAAAGATTACGAGGAAAAGTGCTGTCATCCCAAACTCTACCCCTTTTAAATCAAAAGGAATGATTGAACCAAATAGGTTGCCTAATCCCGCACCGACGACCCAATAAATGTGCAGATAAAAACTAACAAAGAACATGTACCAGCCTTTATCTAAATGATCGGGGATCTTCGCCATATAGTTTAGGGAAAAACTTTCATCTACTAGCGTACTAATTAAATACCAACGTTTTTTCCCAAGTTGAACACCATATTTTTCTAACATGGAAATGGCATAAAAAATCTGACGACCACTTACCATCAGCGTAACCAATGCAACACTTAATGGCGAAAAAGGCATAACGAGTGCGGCAGCCGCAATAAATTCCACGGAGCCCGCATAAATGAGAGCTGCCATTGCAACAGGAAACCAAACACTGAATCCAAGTGCTTTCATGTAAATGCCATATGCAATGCCTAAAAATAAAAAGCCAGCAAGCATCGGCATACTGTAAGGGAATGCCGCTTTTGCAGCGGCCTTGATGGGATTTTCTGTCACAACTTCTGACATATTGACCTACTACAACTCTAAAACAGACAAACCAGGTAAGGTCGAAAAACTTTGTGCTTTTACTGTTTGATGGAAATCTTCAATATAAGCTAAACTGGCATCTTCTTTACGAATTGCCGCATAAAGGTTACTGTACAAGCCTTCTTCTGTAATTTTACGTGCCACTACATACCCTTTTTCTAAATAAGGCAAGGCAGCCCAATAAGGCACGGTAGCAATACCCGACGACTAGCCACTAACTGAATCAAGGCGATCGTTAGCTCTGTTGTACGACGCGGCGGATTAATGCCTTTCGGTTTCAACACTTGACGATATAAATCTAACATATCATCAGGTACAGGATAGGTCACCCAAGTTTCCTCAACAAAATCTTCCGCCTGCCAAACATCTTTATTCGCTAATGGATGATCCTTAGAACAAATTCCCACCATTTCATAAGAAAACAGCGGCTTAAATAAAACATCATCATTTTGTTCAACGTCTGACACAATTGCCCAATCTGCACGATGAGATAATAACAATCCTACAGGATCGGTATGGAAACCTGAGACGATATCCAATTCTACCAAGCTCCAATGTTGACGAAATTCATCCATCGCAGGCATTAACCAGTCGAAACAGGTATGACACTCTACTGCAATTCTTAACTGCCCTGCATCACCGTGTTTTACGCGTGCGAGCTCACGTTCTGCATCAACCACTTTTGGAAGAATTTCATTAGCAAGACGAATCAAACGATCGCCTGCTGCAGTAAAACGCAATGGATTACTTTTACGCTCAAAAAGAGGTAAACCGAATTGCTCTTCCATTAACTTAATTTGATGAGAAAGTGCCGATTGTGTTAAATAAACACGTTTTGCCGCCATCGAGACGCTACCCGTTTCCTTTAAAGCAAGCAAGGTTCTTAGGTGACGAAGTTCAAGAAATGTGGGTTTCATTAGAATAATTCATAAAGTTATAGCATTAGATGAGCAACATGATAACGCAAATTAAATTTGTCGAAAAGAAAGTGCGGTCAAAAACGTTGATATTTTTGACCGCACTTAAGCCGATTATTTATCTAATTGAACAGGAAGAAATAAGCTCAATGGCCGTTTTTTCACAATTTGGCAAACTTCATACCAAATTGGCCACCAGCTCTCAATTTCCGCATTCAAAGAACGCAGTGCAATCCAAAGCGTTAATGAAAAGCTGACAATTAAATTCACTAAACCAATCAACAATACAAAACCAATACATTGTAAAAACAATGAATAGGTAAATTGTCCACTCACAGCAATATAGCCTACATTCGCAGATGAAAATGCCACATGACGAATATCTAACGGAAGGTGCGTTAAGTAACCTACCACACCCGTAATACCAAGCAGCATACCAAAGCAAAGATTACCGATAAGCGAGCCATAATTCTCATGCATATAATTAGCAAATTTAACGCGAGATTTCTCAGACATTAATTTTTTCAATAACGGATGTTGCGTTAAACGCATACGCATATTCAAATAATTGCTGCGGTTATCAAAATAGCCCGAAATAATCCCTGAACAGAATAACCATACACCCGCAATGGCTGCAAACCATAAGGTTCCCGCAAAAGGATCAATGCTATGCAACTGATAAGCGATTTGATCAGCATTCATCAACGGCTCAGCTGTTTTATATTGGTAACCAAAAGCAATCAATGCAGCCAATCCCATCGCAATAAGTACATTACCTAGCACCGCAATACTTTGAGAGCGAAATACATCCACTAATAATTGGGCTAATTTCATATTGACGCTTTTACCTTGAGGCGTTTTCTCAACAGCCTCAGCAAAACGGGCTGCAGTCATGGCTGGTTGTTTCGTCGCTACCGTAAAATGCAACATAAAGATCACCATAAAACCTAAGCCGTAATTTAAGCCTTCGGCAATTCCTTTCCAGACTTTGTCATCAATAATGCTACCTAGATAGATTTTAAATAGCGCCATCAGTGCAATTAATACACCACCACCTGCCGCAGAATAAAACATTGTCCAATACTCTTTTTTATCTCGCGTAATGTAGTGCTCGCCATGGTCGCCCGCATTTTGGGTAATGCTACGTGAAATTAATCTTGAGCTTTGTTTCCATAATCGGGTGATGCTATGTTTTTCTGCTGCAGCTCGAGCAAAACAGCCGGTTAATAACAATATTCGGCGTGGTAAATAGCGATTTGAAACAAAAATCGCCATCAAGGTTTCTAATCGTTCTAAGGTCTGAGAAAGACGCTCCAATAAATAAGCCGTATTTAAAGAAGAGCCCACCACTGCTCCACGTTTTTGCAAACGCTCAACCAATTTTTTACATTGGCTAAACATTACCTGTAAATGGCTATCATCAAAAACGGTTGATTGGCGGCGCGCCTGTAACCAATTCACCACTTCATGGTGCAATGCCGCAAAAGGGGAATCAGCATTCAACAGAGAGGGTTCCATTCGCATCAGTTCAGGATCCATATCTTCAGCTGCAATCCAAATTGAAAGCATCTCAATGGCAAAAAGCCCTTCACTTTCAATATGATTTTTTAAACGTTCCCGATCTTTTTGTTCTGTATAACGGGTTAAAACGCCAAATACACCTCGCCACGTTTTTAATGGGACGGCATCAATCCAGCGCGCATCATTTTTATCGCTAAACAATAAATAAAAAATATCACGTAAATCATTAATATCTTTAAAAGAGGGGTTAAAACGCTCATAAATACGCGTTTTCATTTCTTGCCCAAAACCGCCACGCGTAAGAATACCACTGCTAATAAACAACGGGTAAAGACGTAAACCACATAACCAACCACATAATAATTTCGAAACAGAACAGCCTAATTCTTTGTCGTTCTTTAAGATAAACTTAAATAGATGTAAGGTTGGAGAAATTTTTTCTGTAGGGCTACTACGTAATAATTGACACAGCCCTTCCACAAGACCAAAGGCATCATTTTCCTCGACTTTATTACGCAAAAATTGCGGTAAAGTATCTGGTTTTATCATGCTTTCCTCCTGTAATCGTTTATATTCAAAGGGTAAATATTATACAGATCTGTTAGGTAAAATAAAAATGAAAGGAAAAGTGCGGTCAATTTTGAAAGAATTTTAAAAGAAAAGGCGTATGTTTCCATACGCCTTTAGATTGATATTATTTCTCTTTCTTCAGCAAGAAAATGCCTTGTTCAGAGAAGTTCACATAAGCTTGTTTCAGATTAGCATTGAAGTCTTCAGGTTTGGTGTTAATGAGCAATTCTTTGCCTGCCCAAATCGCCACCACTTCCCAGTGGTTACCCATATAGACCGCACTCTTAATTTCACATTGTTGTGCTGCCTCGCCTTCTGCTTTTAAGTAAATCGCTTCAGGACGTACACCCACTAAACATTCGCCGTCTGATAAATTAAATTGCGCCGCATTACTTAATGGCAATTTGTAGCCATTCACATCAATGGTGTTATTTTCCAATTTACCTTCAAAGATGCTGGATTCGCCCATGAAGTTTGCCAAGAATAAAGAATTCGGACGCAAGTAAAGCTCTTTTGCTGGCGCTTTTTGCATGATTTTACCTTTATTCATGACGATAACTTCATCGGATACCGCAAATGCTTCAGTTTGGTCGTGCGTTACGTAAAGTGAGGTAATACCTAAACTTTGTTGTAATTCACGGATTTTTTCACGCATAGAACGACGTAAGTTTGCATCCAAGTTACTTAATGGTTCATCAAAAAGTAAGACTTTTGGTTTTAATACTAACGCACGTGCTAATGCTACACGTTGTTGTTGACCACCCGAGATTTGATCCACAAAACGATCTTCAAACCCAGCTAAGTCAACCAACTCTAACGCTTCTTTTACACGTTTAGCGCGCTCTTCTTTGCTCACCCCTTGCATACGCAAACCATAACCTACGTTATCACCGATACTCATATGCGGAAACAATGCGTAAGACTGGAATACGATACAAATATCACGGTTTTGAATAGATGATTTGGTTACATCTTCACCATCGATAAAAATTTGACCTGAAGTTGGATTTTCTAAGCCTGCCACTAAACGTAACACGGTGGTTTTACCACAACCAGATGGACCTAATAAGGTCACCATGGTGCCACGTTTAATGGTTAAATCTAAATTATCAATGACTGTGGATTTACCAAAAGATTTAGTGATATTTTTTAATACTAAGAAATCATTATTACTCATAATATTTACCTACAACTTAACGAGTTAATTCATTTTTTTCGCTTTAGAACGGGAAATTCGGGTATCACCCACAATCCAGTCAAAGAATAAAATAATGGCCATCATCACGATGATTAAAATCGAACCGTATGCGATAGCAACACCATATTCACCATCTTCTACACGATTTAAAATATAGGCTGTTGCCACACGTGTATCAGCGGTGACTAAGAAGATAATCGCACTCACGGTAGTCATCGCACGAACGAAGCTGGTGACCAATGCAGAAAGTAAAGCTGGTTTTAACAATGGTAAAACGATAAACCACAAGGTTTTCCATGAGCTACCTTTTAAAGAAAGAGACGCTTCATCGAGTGATTTATCTAATTGACCAAGACCTGCAATGGCTGCACGCATACCGATAGGTAAATCACGCATCACCATTGAAATAATCACGATAATGCTAGTACCCGTAATGTAAAGTGGTGCATTGTTGAAGGCTAAAATATAAGATACCCCCGCTACTGTTCCCGGTACAGCGAAGCAAAGCATGGTTAAGAACTCAAGGGATTTTTTACCTTGGAAATCTTTACGCACCACAATATACGCAATTAATAAACCGAAAAGTGCGGTCAATGGTGCGGCAATACCTGCATAGATTAAGGTATTAATCAATGATGGCCATGCCCCATCGCTTAAGCCTTGTCCGAATAACATCGCGTAGTTTTTCAAGGTTAAGGTGTAATCAACACCCCAGTTCACGGTGAAACTACCGTAGAAAATACTGCCGTATAACGCTAAGTTAAAGAGTACCCAGAAACCAAGCATACCGATGATGGTATATTTCAAGCCGGTTGGTAAATCTTGCACGTCACCACGATAGGATTTGCCTGAAACGGTCACATAAGAGCGGTTACCAATCCAAATATATTGGATGATAAATACCGCTAATGAGAAGATTAAAAGCATAGAACCTAACGTACTTGCTGAAGCATAATCTAGTTGTGAGCCCGCAATATAGAAGTAGATTTGTGTCGCAATGACGTCAAAGCTACCGCCCAGTACTAACGGGTTACTAAAGTCCGCTAAGGATTGGATAAACACGATTAAGAATGAGTTTGCCAATGCAGGACGCAATAATGGGAAAATAATATTGAAGAATGTTTGATAACGATTTGCCCGCAAGGTGTAAGACGCTTCTTCAATTGATGGATGAACAGATTTTAATGCACCATCTAAAATCATGAATGAAATCGGTGCAAAAGCAAGAATCTGCGCAATCGCAATCCCGTTGAAACCGTATAACCAGTTATGGTTCTCAAATCCAAATGTTGTGGATAAGAACTCAGTCACATAACCAGAACGACCAAGCATTAATGTTACCCTAAACCTACAACGAACGGTGGTGTAACGATTGGTAAAATAGAGAAAATTTTACCAATAAATGCTGTTCTACGAGCAATACGGGTAGTATAAAGTGCAAAAGCTAAACCGAAAATCGTTGATACGATACCTACAAAGCCAGATAAGAATAACGAGTTACTAATAACACGTACAATATAGCTTTGAGTCAGAATTCGCATCACTTGTTGTGGTGCAAAGGTATCACCGTCATAGAACATTGAAACAAAGATGGCCAATGTTGGATAAACGATAAAGAAGAAAATTAATAAGATAATGCAAAGTAAAGAGGCAATAATAAATTTATCCCCTTGCATTACTTTTAATTTGGCGAAGGAAAATGTCGCCAATGCGGTTAAACTCGCGATTAATACAATCACAGAATAACCCATGCTGACTTTATAAATTGTCGCACTGACAAAGATAAACAATGTCGCCGCAGCAACAAGATAAAGCTCTGCTTTCGCTTGTGTATCCTTCGGTAATTTAAGAAGTGGCATCAAACCGTATAAAAGAACCGGTAAAAACCATAATGCCGTAATATTTAACGAAGACCACCCCATTGCACCTAAGTATTCATCGCTTGTACTTTCAAACAAGCCATAATCTAACGCATGGGAAGGCAGAAGAAGAAATGCAATAACAGAAAGAATTATCCAAAAGTTGGCCGATTGGATAATAGGAAGTTTATTTGCGTTCATACAACCTCGCATAAAAGAAAAAAGCGAAATAATATAATAGCTATTATTTCGCTATGTATACATCATTATTTTGCTAATTTAACATCATCAACCCATTTGGTGATCAAACGTTTACGTAAATCACTTGAGCCGTATTTGTCAAAATCATAATTAATTAAATTGATAGATTTAAAATCGAGCGCATAAGGCGATTGCTCAGCAGTGCTATTGGTTAAAATAGAATACGCTTCCCCTTTTTTCCAGGTTAGCTCTTGTGCTTCTTTTGATAACGCCCAATCCACAAATAATTTCGCATTTTCAAGGTTTCTCGCACCTTTAATAATGCTTACACCACCAATTTCATAGCCTGTACCTTCGCAAGGTACAACTAATTCTACTGGGGCACCTTTTGCTTTCTCTAAAGAATATTCATGTAAAAAACCAATTCCGATTGCGGTTTCACCACGTGCCGTATTACGGGTCGCTGTGTTACCAGATTTTGTATATTGGGAAACATTTTTATTCAGTTCTTTGAGATATTTGAATGCTTCATCCTCACCCCAAAGTTGGATATAGGTGGCTAATTGTGTATACCCTGTTCCTGAACTTTGTGGATCGGCTGCTTGGATCTCATTACGATAAGCTGGATCAGCTAGATCTTTCCAACATTTTGGCGTTGGTAAATTAAGTTTTTTTAAACGTTCTGGGTTAATCCCAAAACCTAATACACCGAGATAAATCGCGGAGGAATAATTGCCTTTAATTTTAGCAGGATCTCTAAACTGTTCAGGAATTTGTGCAAGATTTGGTGACTTATACGCTTCAAGTAAGCCCATTTCTCCCGCTTGAGAATGAGGATCAAGCGTACCGCCATACCATACATCTCCTTGAGGGTTATCTTTTTCTGCATCAATTTTGGCTAAAATTGTGCCTGTACCACCACGGATAAAACTGGTTTTGATACCGTATTTTTTCTCAAAAGCCATGGTTTCTTGCTCGCACATCGTATTTTGCGCACTGCAATAAACGACTAAACGCCCTTCTGCAGCAGATGCGTGAGAGCTCAGTAACACGCCACCAAATACAACACCAGAAAGTGCTAAAGCAACGTTAGACATTTTCATTGGTTCACTCCTGTGTTTATAAAATAAGATGAGCTGATACGCTCATCATAGAAACCCACGCAAAAATCTCGTTAGTGGGGCTAAAATGGCAAAAGTGCGATCAAAAAAATCTCATATTTTTCAACCGCACTTTAAACACTATTTCGCTAATTTAACGTCTTGAACCCATTTTTCAATTAAGGCTTTGCGTTGTTCGGTTGCACCGTATTTTTCAAAGTCATAATTGATTAGATTAAGTTTATTTGGATCAAACGCAGTTGGCGATTGTTCCGCTGTAGTGTTGGTTAAGATTTGTAAAGAATCACCTTGTTTCCACGCTAACTCTTGACCTTCTTTAGATAATGCCCAATCCACGAATAATTTTGCGTTATCGATGTTACGCGCACCTTTTAAGATACTCACGCCACCTAACTCATAACCAGTACCTTCACAAGGAACCACTAATTCCAATGGTGCACCTTGACGTTTTTCAAGTGCATAATCGTGTAAGAAACCGATACCTACTGCAGTTTCACCACGTGCCACATTACGAGATGGGGTTACACCTGATTTAGTGTATTGCGATACGTTTGGATGTAATGCTTTTAAGAAATCAAAGGCTTTATCTTCGCCCCAAAGTTGAACGAAAGTAGCCAACGCGGTGTAAGCTGTACCCGCACTTTGTGGGTCAGCAATTTGCACTTCACCTTTTAAGCGAGGATTGGTTAAATCTTTCCAGCATTTTGGTACTTCTTTAATACCTAATTTTGCTAAACGCTCGGTATTCACACCAAAGCCTAAAATACCCATGTAGATAGATGATACATAATGGCCTTTGGTTTTCGCTGGATCACGGAAACGTTCTACGATTTCATCAATGTGTTTAGATTTATAAGGTTCGATTAAGCCTAATTCAGCCGCTTGTGCTTGAGGGTCGAATGTACCACCAAACCATACGTCTGCTTGTGGGTTATTTTTTTCCGCTTCAACTTTTGCAAAAGTACTACCTGAACCGTTGCGAATAAATGAGGTTTTCACATCATATTTTTCGCCAAAGGCTTTGGTTGTCGTTTCACAAAGAATATTAGTTGCACTACAATACACCACTAAACGACCTTGAGCATTAACAGCTGATGATGTCATGAAGCCTGCAGCTAAAAGTGCGGTTGAAATGGAGAGAGAAATTTTATTCATTTTCATCGTACACTCCTCATAAATAACACTGATGAAATAATAAAAACGAACATATCGTAAGCGAAAACGAAAAAAATTTCCGTGAAGTACTTCACAAATTTAAAAAATTAAAATAAAAAAAGAAAGAAAGGTGAATTTAAGCTGATTTTTCTTTATAATCCCAGTAATTTTTACCTTCCGTTTTTGAGGACGTCCCATGTCAAACTCATCTTGTATTATCATCGCCATCACGGGTGCATCCGCTTCAGGCAAAAGTTCCATCGCTTCTACCGTTCATAAAGAACTTTGCAACGAGTTAGGATGCCAAGAAATTGGGATTATTGCTGAAGACAGCTACTATAAAGATCAAAGCCATTTAGAGATGAGTGAGCGCATAAAAACAAACTATGACCACCCCAATTCAATGGATAGAGATTTACTCATTCAACACTTAAAAGACTTAAAAAACGGAACCGCCGTAGATATTCCTGTCTATAGTTACGTTGATCACACCAGAACAGGCGAAACCAAACATTTCACCCCGAAAAAAATTGTGATTTTAGAAGGCATCTTATTGCTCACTGATGAGCGAGTTCGCCAATTAGCCGATATTTCTGTCTTCGTGGATACGCCATTAGACATTTGTTTTATCCGCCGTTTACAACGTGATATGGAAGAACGTGGCCGTTCATTACAATCTGTTATTGACCAATACCGCGCAACTGTTCGTCCAATGTTCTTACAATTTATTGAGCCATCCAAACAATATGCAGATATCGTGATTCCTCGCGGTGGTAAAAACCGTATTGCGATTAATATGTTAAAAGCTCAAATTCTTCATTTATTAAACGAAAAATAGGAAAAATCATGCGTCTTTGCGATACCGATATCGAACGCTATCTAGATGATGGTATTATTTCTTTAACGCCTCGTCCTGACAACGACAAAATCAATGGTGCAACCATCGATGTGCGTTTAGGCAATTCATTTCGCGTATTTCGTGAACATTCAGCACCATATATTGATTTAAGTGGTCCGAAAGAAGAAGTTTCTGCTCAACTTGAATCAGTGATGAGTGACGAAATCATTATCGGTGATGATGAGGCCTTCTTCTTACACCCAGGTATGTTGGCGTTAGCCACCACATTAGAGTCTGTAAAACTACCCGCTAATATTATCGGTTGGTTAGATGGTCGTTCCTCTCTTGCCCGTTTAGGCTTAATGGTGCATGTGACCGCCCATCGTATTGATCCAGGTTGGGAAGGTAAAATTGTGTTGGAATTCTACAACTCAGGCAAATTACCTTTAGCATTGCGTCCTAATATGGTGATTGGTGCATTGAGTTTTGAAGTGTTAAGTGGCCCGGCTGCTCGCCCTTACACCAGCCGTAAAGATGCCAAATATAAACATCAGCAAAATGCAGTAGCTAGCCGAATTAATGAGGATTAATCAATGAAAAAGATCGCAATTAGCCTGTTGATCGTGCTGTTTGCGATCTTTGCTTTTTTTTATATTCAACTCAATCAACTGAAAAGCAGTATCGTCGAGCATTTGGTGCAATATGACATTCAAGTGAATGATTTTTCGGTAAACCTTCTACCACAGCCAACGGTGAATTTATCTGAGGTGAAATACCATCAACTTTCGGCTAAAAACCTTGAAGCTAAATTTGCGCTTTTTCCTCTTTTTTCAGGCAATCCGATTTTAGAAGAAGTACAAATCACTCATTTCAAACTGAGTGAACAAGCTGCAAACCATGCCAATATTCATGGTCGTTTTACTGATTTTTCACTTAAAAATATTTTTAACCAAAACATTGCGTTTAAAGGTGAAAGTGAGATTAGTTTTTCTCTTGATAAACCGATTTATGGCACAAACACAAAATATCAGTTTGCGTTTAGCAAGGGAAATATTAACCTAAACCATCAAGGCAAAAATCTGATTCAATTTGTCAATTCCCGTTTAAATCAACAACCACTGGGTTACATTGAAACTTACGTTGATTTCTCAAAACCGGTTAAAACAGTCAATGCCTATTTACAGCCAGATTGCCAATATTGTTTAGCCACTTTTAAATTTAGTCATAAAGAGCAACAAAGTGCGGTCAGTTTTTCGGGTAAAAATTTCCCAATGACACAGCTCACCGCCTTACTGAATTTTCCCAATACATTAACCGGTAATGCTGATTTTAATATCCAGCTCGCGCTAACCAATTCTGAACTCACCAAAGGAGAATTCAGTTTCGACACTCAAAATGGGGAACTTTTAGGATTAAATTTATTAGATATGGCGGCGCAGTATTTACCAATTAATTACAACAGTGATTTAACCGCCAGCAGAAATATGAACACGCCTTACGAGCGTCTTGAGTCACATCTTTTGTTTGAAAACCACTTACTCACAGTGGATAAAATAAGCTTAAAAACAACCGCACTTTTAGGTGAAGGTTCTGGAGCCATTGATTTAGATAATGTACAATGCGACGTCAATTTAACTTTAAGATCAACTGATGAAAAATACAAAAAACTAGCATTGCCTATTCGTTTTTTCGATAGCTGTTACGCCCCACAATATAAGTTAAATATTGATAAAAATTTCCGTCATCAACTTAAGGAATTAATTAAAGAGAAATTAAAATAATGTCGTTTTACCAAAAAGCAGAAAAAACTCAATTTTGGCGCGTAGTTATCATGGCTTGCGCCGCTTTTATTTTTAATACCACGGAATTTGTACCAGTTGCTTTACTCACTGACATCGGACAAAGCTTTAATATGCAAACCTCTGATGTCGGCTTAATGATGACCGTTTATGCGTGGACAGTGCTCATCATGTCCCTGCCAGCAATGCTTGCCACTGGAAAAATGGAACGTAAAAGCTTACTCGTTAAGCTTTTCATCATTTTTATCATCGGACATATTCTTTCCGTAATTGCATGGAATTATTGGATTCTTCTTATTGCCCGTATGTGTATCGCGGTGGCCCATTCCGTATTTTGGTCCATCACCGCCTCTTTAGTGATGCGCGTTGCGCCTAAAAATAAAAAGACACAAGCCATTGGTATGTTAGCCATTGGTACATCATTGGCTACAATTCTCGGTTTGCCACTAGGACGACTAGTCGGTCAGCTAGTGGGATGGCGCATTACCTTTGCGATCATTGGGATATTAGCTTTGGTGATAATGTTCTTAATTATTCGTTTATTACCAACGTTACCGAGTAAAAATGCAGGGTCAGTTTCAAGTTTGCCTATTTTGGCTAAACGTCCACTATTAATTGGACTTTATACCACCACAGTCATTATTGTTTCGGCCCACTTTACAGCCTACACCTACATTGAGCCATTTATGATTCAAATCGGACAGATGGATCCTAATCTCGCCACTATGATTCTCTTGGTCTTTGGTATTTCAGGTGTAACAGCGAGTGTGATTTTTAACCGATTATACCGTTTAGGTGCCGCACAATTTATTATCCATGCAATTCTGCTATTAGCTATTTCCTTAGGATTTATGCTTACTTCAGCTGGCTATACCGCAACAATGTTTGCCTTAGCCTTTATTTGGGGAATTGGCATTTCCTGCATTGGTTTAGCACTACAAATGCGAGTATTACAACTTGCACCCGATGCTACCGACGTAGCAACAGCCATTTTCTCGGGTATTTTTAATGCGGGAATTGGAGCGGGAGCACTCTTCGGGAATCAAATTATGCGACATGTAGGACTTGAATACATTGGCTTTAGTGGTGCAGCGTTAGCCATTATTGCACTAGGTATCTTCGTCTTCTTCAACTTACGCTATCGCAATCAAAACGCCTAAAAAAATGACCGCACTTACTCAAGTGCGGTCATTTTCTTTTCTCTTTTCTAATCGAGATGGAAGCAAGCAATGAGCTTACCATCAGGATATTTTTCCAATTTAGGCTGCTCATTTCGACATTTATCAGTCGCTTTCCAACAACGTGGATTAAATGCACAACCTTTTGGTGGATTAATCGGACTTGGTAATTCTCCGGTTAATTTAATCCGTTGACGACGTAATTCAGGTGACAATCTTGGTGTCGCTGAAAGCAAAGCTTGCGTATAAGGATGTTGTGGATTTTTAAAGATCTGCGCTTTTGTGCCCATTTCAACACAACGACCTAAATACATCACCATCACTTCATCAGCAATGTGTTCAACCACCGAAAGATCATGTGAAATAAAGACATAAGATAAACCAAGCTCAGCTTGTAAATCCATCATCAAATTCAGCACTTGTGCACGAACAGATACGTCTAAAGCTGAAACAGGTTCATCCGCTACAACCACGTCAGGATCAAGCATTAGACCACGAGCAATCGCGATACGCTGACGTTGACCACCCGAAAACATATGTGGATAGCGATCATAAAACTCGGCACGCAATCCCACTTTCGCCATCATGGATAACACTTTTTCTTTACGTTCTTTTGCCGATAGATTGGTATTAATGACTAATGGTTCTTCCAAAATTGTGCCGATTTTCTTACGCGGATTTAGTGATGCATAAGGGTTTTGAAACACAATTTGGATTTTCTGACGGCGCAATACTTTCGTTTCGTGATCATTCACTAAGAAATTTTGTCCGTTATAATATAACTCACCTTCTGTCGGTTCTTCTATCATTGTCAAAAGACGACCAAGTGTCGATTTACCACAACCTGACTCACCCACTACGGCAAGAGTTTTACCTCGTTCTAAGGAAAAAGACACGCCATCTAATGCTTTCACTTGCTGTGTTTTAGCAAACATCCCTTTTTTGACAGGATAATATTTCTTCAGCCCAATGGCATTGAGCAATGGTGCATTTTCTTGTGCGACATCAGACATTGCTAGGTTCTCCTTGGGCATTTAATGGGGTATGACATTTTACTTGTCTGTTTCCTACTTGGCGTAATTCAGGCTCAAGAGTTCGACAAAGATCGGTCGCATACGGACAGCGTGGATTTAGCAAACAACCTTGTGGGCGATCGTATTTACCTGGCACCACTCCGGGTAAAGATTGCAAACGAGATTTACCTTCTGCAAACTCAGGTAAAGAACGCAATAACGCTTGAGTATAGGGATGCTTGGGTTCACGGAAAATATCTTCTGCTCGTCCTTCTTCCACTACTTGTCCTGCATACATCACAATAATACGATGCGCCGCTTCTGCGACTAACGCAAGATCGTGCGTAATCAGAATCAACGACATACATTCTTTTTGCTGTAACTCAAGCAACAAATCTACAATTTGAGCTTGAATGGTCACATCCAGTGCGGTGGTTGGTTCATCTGCAATGAGCAATCTCGGTTTACATGCAATCGCCATAGCAATCATAACGCGTTGGCTCATCCCGCCAGAAAGCTGATGAGGATAAATATCAATACGTGATTCAGGATCAGGAATACCGACTAAACGTAATAGCTCTAAGGTGCGTTCACGGCGCTCTTTTTTGCTGCCACCCTGATGCGCTTTAATCGCTTCCATAATTTGTAAACCCACCGTATAAGCCGGGTTTAAGCTTGTCATTGGATCTTGGAAGATCATGGCAATATCTGCCCCAACTAATTCCCGCTTTTCTTTTGGTGGTAAGCTTAAGAGATCTTTTCCTTCAAATTCTAAGCCTTTCGCTGAAACACGCCCTGGAAAATCAATTAAGCCCATCACAGCAAGGGAACTTACTGATTTCCCTGAACCCGACTCGCCAACAATACCTAACACTTCGCCTTGATTAACTTGGTAGCTAATACGATCCACCGCTTTAAAAGGTGCTTTTTCATCACCAAAATGAACAGAAAGCGCTTTTACATCTAATAATGCCATTCTGCCCCCTATTGTTTTAATTTTGGATCGAGCGCATCACGCAACCCGTCGCCCATTAAGTTAAATGCTAAAACAAGTGATAAAATTACTAAACCTGGAATAGTAACCAACCAGTTTGCAGCCTGCATAAAGCTACGTGATTCAGATAACATTGTCCCCAATTCAGGTGTGGGTGGTTTGGCACCAATACCTAAGAAACCTAAAGTCGCTAATTCTAAAATCGCATTAGAAATCCCCATTGTCATTTGCACGATAAGCGGTGCAAGGCAATTTGGTAAAATGACAATAAACATTAAACGTAATACGCTTGCTCCCGCTACGCGAGAAGAGGTGACATAATCTCTGTTTTTCTCATTTAATACTGCCGCACGTGTTAAGCGCACATAACTTGGAATCGAAACCACGGCAATCGCCAACGTCGCATTCGTTAAAGAAGGCTCTAAAATTGACACCACCACAATGGTTAAAAGCAAGTTTGGGATAGCCAACATAATGTCAATAAAACGAACAATTAATGTATCTAATGCCCCACCATAATAGCCTGCAAGCAAGCCAAGACTCGTCCCTAAAATGCAAGATAAAATCACAATAATGAAACCCGCAAAAACAGAAATGCGTGTACCATAAATAATACGAGAAAGGATATCTCGACCAATGTCATCTGTACCCAGTAAATAAGCAGAATTACCACCGTCATACCAAGCTGGTGGTAGCAATAAAGTTGAACGATTTTGTTCGATAGGATCAAAAGGTGCTATCCAAGGGGCAAAAATACTGATTAATGCCACAGCAAGGATAAAAGTGAGCCCAATCACTGCCCCTTTATTTTGTTTGAAATAAAACCAAAACTCCTGCAACGGTGTGCGAGGAGCAAAGGTTTCAATAGATAGAGTTTGTTCCGTCATTAATAAGGCTCCTTATTGATGGCGAATACGTGGGTTTACCACGCCATAAAGTAAATCGATCGTCAAATTCACTACAATAATAATTGTAGCAATAATCAACACGGCGCCTTGTAAGACGGGATAATCGCGATTGGTAATAGCATCAATAATCCATTTACCAATGCCCGGCCATGAGAAAATCGTTTCGGTTAAAACCGCACCGGATAATAACTGTCCTACAATCAAGCCCACAACCGTCACGACGGGGATAAGCGCATTGCGTAGTGCATGAAAAATGACAATTCGGGTATAACTTAAGCCTTTCGCTTTTGCAGTACGAATATAATCTTCGCCTAACACTTCCAACATTGAAGAACGTGTCATTCGAGTAATTACTGCAAGTGGAATAGTACCTAATACAATAGCAGGTAGAATCAATGACTTAACTGCATTTTCAAAAGCACCTGGTACACCTGAAAGCCAAGTATCGATTAACATAAAACCGGTTGGTGTATCGATCCAGAAACTGTCTTCTAAACGTCCCCCTTGTGGCAAACCAAACCAAGGTGAAACATATAAAATCAAAATCAATCCCCACCAGAAAATTGGCATGGAATAACCGGTTAAGGACATAGCTGTTACGGTATGAGAAATCCAGCTATCTTTCTTTACAGCAGCAATCGTTCCTAGCGTAATACCGGCAATTAACGACCAAAATAGTGCAAAGAAAGCCAATTCAAACGTGGCAGGAAAAAGTGTGAAAAACTCTGTCAGTACAGGTTGTCGAGTACGGAATGATTCACCAAAGTCGCCTTGTATCACATTGCCAATATAGTTGAAATATTGCTGATACAACGGTAAATCGAGACCAAGTTGCTTCATCATTTGTTGATGAACTTCGGGTGTTAAACCTCGCTCTCCCATCATAATTTCCACAGGATCACCCGGAATAAAATGAATGAGAGCAAAAGTCACAAAAGTAATGGCGATAAAGGTAGGAATCACCATTAAAATACGTTTTAAAATAAATTTAAACATCTACTTCCCACATGATAAAAGTGCGGTCGTTTCTTCGAACGTTTTCGCACTGGCATATTGAATATGAACACTAATATTCATACTCGTTGCAATAAAATCCTCCCGATTCTACCGCACTTTTTCTAATTTTGCCAAATGCGCAATCAGCCACTTAATGCCTTGAGCTTGGAAAGCAATTTGTAAACGGGTGTTATTATCTGAGCCTTCAACATTTATAACAGTGCCAAAACCAAACTTTTCATGTTTCACTTTTTGCCCCATTTTCCATTCATTTTCTGGCAAACTCATGCTTAAACTCCCTACTTTCGCTTGGTTTAATGCTCGAGCCACCGTTCCGCGCAAACGGATTTCTTGAATACACTCTGGTGGCAATTCTGTAATAAAACGCGAAGGTAAATGACGTTCTTCTTTCGTATAAACACGACGGCTTTCCGCATAACAAATCGTCAGTTTTTGCTTAGCTCGTGTAATGCCCACATAAGCAAGACGGCGTTCTTCCTCCAAACGTCCAGGCTCTTCAAATGAACGGAAACTTGGGAATACGCCCTCTTCTACCCCCACCATAAATACGCGCGGGAACTCCAAGCCTTTTGCAGAGTGCAAGGTCATCATTTCTACACAAGATTGATGCGGCGAAGCCTGCTCTTCTCCCGCTTCTAAAGAAGCATGAGTTAAAAAGGCGGTAAGATCGGTCATATCCTCTGCTTCATCAGGTTTGATAAATTCTCGGGTTGCCGTCACCAATTCTTCTAAGTTTTCAATACGCACTTCACCTTTCTCACCTTTTTCTTGTTTATACATATCGTATAAGCCAGAATGTTTAATCACAAAATCAGTTTGTGCAAATAATGGCATTTCGGCTGTATCAACTTGTAAAGAATTAATCAACTCTTGGAAACGAAGCAATGCGGTTGAAGCACGTCCCGTTAGCATATTTTCTTGTGTGGCCACTTGCACTGCTTGCCATAAGGTAATTTGACGTTCACGGGTTAAATTTCGTAACACATCTAAAGTACGATCGCCAATACCACGCGTAGGCGTATTAATCACACGTTCAAACGCGGCATCATCTTGGCGATTATTAATTAAGCGTAAATATGCCAACGCATCTTTAATTTCTTGGCGTTCGAAGAATCGCATTCCACCGTAAATACGATAAGGAATTTGACAACGAATCAACGCTTCTTCAATGACACGAGATTGGCTATTACTACGATATAAAACAGCACAATCATCTAATTTCCCACCGTCATATACCCAGTTTTGGATTTGAGACGCCACGAATTTTGCTTCATCTAACTCATTAAATGCCGCATAAATACCCACTGGCTCGCCCATTTCACCGTCGGTCCATAAATTCTTACCGAGACGATCACTATTATTCGAAATAAGTTGGTTAGCACTTTTCAGAATATTGCCAGTAGAACGATAATTTTGCTCCAAACGAATCGTTTCAGCGTTGAAATCTTTTAGGAATTTTTGAATATTTTCGACTTGCGCACCACGCCAACCATAAATGGATTGGTCATCATCGCCCACAATCATCACTTTGCCCGTATTACCGGCAAGAATTTTGATCCAGGCATATTGGATTTTATTGGTATCTTGAAACTCATCCACCAAAATATGCTGAAAACGTTGCTGATAGCGTTGCAAAATCACCGGCTTTTTAGCAAATAATTCATACGCACGAATTAACAATTCAGCAAAATCCACCAAACCCGCACGATCACAAGTATCTTGATAAATTTGATAAATCTTAATCCACTCTTTTTCCTGGCGATCACCAAAATCATTAATATCTTGCGGTCTTAAACCTTCATCTTTTTTATTATTGATATACCAGCACGCTTGTTTCGGTGGAAATGCTTTATCGTCATAATTGTGCAATTTCATCAAACGTTTCACTAAACGAAGTTGGTCTTCAGAATCCAAAATTTGGAAATCTTGTGGCAAGTTTACATCTAAATGGTGAGCGCGTAATAATCGATGGGCAATGCTATGGAATGTGGCAATCCACATGCCAAATAAATTGGATTGAGCATGTTTGGATAAAGTATCTTGAATACGATGGCGCATTTCAGCAGCGGCTTTATTAGTAAAAGTTACCGCCATAATTCTACCTTCAGAAATATTTTCTACGGCAATCAACCAAGCAATACGGTGAGTCAGTACGCGAGTTTTGCCACTTCCTGCACCAGCAAGCACAAGGTAATTACCAAGTGGTGCTGCCACTGCTTCACGTTGTTTATCATTCAAGCCATCAAGTAATTCTGAAATATCCATTGCTCTTATTTTAATCTGGTTAAATTTACAGGGATTATAGTGGGAATTATATTTTTAAACAATCCTAATGTTTACAAATTTCCTCCGCCCGCTTAATATGAGCGCCCCAAACAAGAACGATAACTAAGATTAAAAAGAGAACCTATATGCCAATTAAAACAACATTAAAATTGACCGCACTTTCTACCCTTGTGGCACTCGCCTTCACGTCTCATGCACAGGCTGAAGGAAAACTCACTGTCTATTGCAGCGTACAAAACATACTATGCGAAAAAGTCACGCAAGCCTTTAGTAAAAAATACAATGTAGATGCACAATTTGTGCGTAATAGTACAGGCGTCGTATTAGGCAAAATTAAAGCTGAAAAAGAAAACCCACAAGCTGATTTCTGGTTTGGTGGCACCATTGAACCTCATCTTCAAGCGGCTGAATTAGGCTTACTTGAATCCTATCGTTCCCCATTACAAAAAGACATCATGCCACAATTTAAATCTTTAATGGAGCAACGTGGTAATTTCACTTCTATTATTTACTTAATGGAACTTGGCATTGGGGTCAATACTAAAAAATTGAAAGAATTGAATATTCCTGCACCAAAATGTTATGCAGATCTGATAAAACCAGAATATCAAGGTCAAATTCAATATCCAGATCCCCGTGTTTCCGGCACGGGCTACTCACTTGTCAGTACTTTTTCCACATTATGGGGAGAAGAAAAAGCCTTTGACTATCTGAAAAAACTAGAACCAAATCTCATGCAACATACCAAAACAGGTCTTGCGAGCAACTATTTGGCTAACGGTACCGTAGCGATTGATTTAGGTTTTATGCTGGTTTACCTGCGTGAGAAGAAAAATGGTGCGCCAGTTGAAGGCATTTTACCATGCGAAGGCGTAGGCTATTCTTTAGGTGGAGCAAGTATCATCAAAGGATCAAGAAACCTCGATAATGCTAAAATGTTTATGGATTTTGTGCTAAGCAAAGAAGCGCAAGAAATTCCGTGGCGAGAATCAGACTCTTATCAACTTCCAACAAATATTCATGCTGAACCGGCTCCTGGTTTCCTACCGGCTAGCAAATTAAAACTAGTGGATATTGATTTTATGAAATTTGGTACGGATCAAGAAGGCAAACACCTGACTCAACGTTGGGTCTCTGAAGTACTCTTAGAGGGTAAATCGCCAAAAGAATAAAAGGAATAAACAAAAAGTGCGGTCAAAATAAGAATGTTTTGACTGCATTTTTTTTAACATATGAAACTAAGCTAAAACAAATCGCTCTTTCCCAGAATAAATATTGGCTTTTCCTGGGCGAGCAAAGCCGATAAGGGAAAGATTGTGTTGTTCAGCCATATTGACGGCAAGATCTGTTGCTGCAGAAATCGCAACAAGTAATTCAATACCACAAGCTACCGATTTTTGAACCATTTCATAACTGGCTCGGCTTGAAACAAGTACAAATCCTTGCGGTTGATTTTGTTTAGCATGCCAGCCGATTAATTTATCTAGCGCTACATGTCGCCCGACATCCTCTCGAATCGCCAGTAAATTACCAGACAAATCAAAAAAGGCCGCTGCATGTGTTGCTCCTGTTTCTTTTCCGAGTTCTTGATTGGCTTGTAATTGTTCTAAGCAGCCATCTAATAAATTTAAATTAAATTGGAAAGTGCGGTCTAATTTTGGCAATTTTTTATAAACTTGTGAGATTTGTTCTGTGCCGCAAATGCCACATCCTGTTCTGCCTGTTAATGTTCGACGATGATCTTTTAATGCCACAAATTGACGGCTAGATAATTCAATTTGCACTTCAATACCATTGCATACTTCCACCACATCAATGCCATAAATATCTGCTTTTTTCTCAATAATACCTTCTGCGAGTGAAAAGCCTAAAGCAAAATCCTCTAAATCTCGTGGAGAACACATCATGACGGTATGCGCAATACCATTATAGACAAGTGAAACAGGGACTTCCGCAGCCAAACTATCTTGTTTTTCCACTAAAAGTGCGGTCGGATTTTCAGGTGTTTTTTTAAAAAAATTGATTGTTTTTTGGATTATCCAGTGCATTATTTTTCCCAATAAAATAGTTGTAGCAAAAATGTTACGATTTTTTAACAAAAAATGCTTATTTTGTGATCTAGCTCAAGTTTTAAAACGATTATAACAAGTTTTGATTATGGATTTTTGGTTAAAAAATAGTTAAAATCGGCTCCGTTTAAATTGGTCATTATTATAATCAATTTAATGGTTGATACGTTATTTTAACGAAATCAAATAAATTATCTATACGAATTTATACTATCGAAATATCTTAACGGTTCGCCGTTATGAAGGAGTGATTATGCAGGTCTCTAGACGTAAGTTCTTTAAGATCTGTGCAGGTGGTATGGCGGGGACGTCTGCGGCAATGTTGGGCTTTGCACCATCATCGGTCTTAGCAGCACCACGTGAATACAAATTATTACGGGCGTTTGAATCCCGTAACACCTGTACATATTGTGCAGTGAGCTGTGGTATGTTGTTATATAGCACAGGCAAACCTTACGATGCTTTAAGCAGCCATACAGGCACCAATACCCGTTCTAAATTATTCCACCTTGAAGGTGACCCAGACCATCCGGTAAGCCGTGGGGCATTATGTCCTAAAGGTGCTGGCGCGTTGGACTATGTTAATAGTGAAAGCCGTGCATTATACCCTGAATATCGAGCACCGGGTTCTGACAAATGGGTTCGCCTTTCTTGGGAAGAAGCAATCAAACGCATTTCTCGTTTACTTAAAGATGACCGTGATGCTAACTTTGTTGAAAAAGATGCAAGTGGCAAAACCGTTAACCGTTGGACTTCTACTGGTATTATGACCGCCTCCGCCATGAGCAACGAGGCCGCACTTCTTACTCATAAATGGGTGCGTATGTTGGGCATGGTGCCGATGTGTAACCAAGCGAATACTTGACACGGACCAACGGTAGCAAGTCTTGCTCCATCATTTGGTCGCGGTGCCATGACAAACAACTGGGTTGACATCAAAAACGCCAATCTTATTCTTGTTCAAGGTGGTAACCCTGCTGAAGCTCACCCTGTTGGCTTCCGTTGGGCGATCGAAGCGAAGAAAAACGGTGCGAAAATCATCGTGGTTGACCCTCGCTTTAACCGTACAGCTTCTGTAGCTGACCTTCATGCGCCAATTCGTTCCGGTTCTGATATCGCATTCTTAATGGGTGTGATCCGTTACTTATTGGAAACTAATCAAATTCAACACGAATACGTTAAACACTATACCAATGCTTCATTCTTAGTTGATGAAGGCTTCAAATTTGAAGATGGTTTATTCGTAGGTTTTGATGAAGAAAAACGTGCTTACGATAAATCAAAATGGAATTATCAATTTGATGAGAATGGTTTTGCTAAACGTGATATGACCTTACAAGATCCACGCTGTGTGATTAATATCTTGAAAGATCACGTTTCTCGCTATACCCCAGAAATGGTTGAACGTATCACAGGTGTAAAACAAAAACTCTTCTTACAAATCTGTGAAGAAATTGGTAAAACCTCTGCACCGAATAAAACCATGACGCACTTGTATGCGTTAGGCTTTACTGAGCACACAATCGGTACACAAAACATTCGCTCAATGGCGATGATTCAATTACTCTTAGGTAATATGGGGATGCCAGGTGGCGGTATTAATGCATTGCGTGGACACTCAAACGTTCAAGGTACAACAGATATGGGCTTATTGCCGATGTCTTTACCAGGTTATATGCGTCTACCAAATGACAAAGATAGCTCTTACGAACAATACATTAATGCGATTACGCCAAAAGATATCGTACCGAACCAAGTAAACTACTATCGTAATACGTCGAAATTCTTCGTGAGTATGATGAAAACGTTCTATGGTGATAAAGCAACCAAAGAAAATGGTTGGGGTTTCGATTTCTTACCAAAAGCAGACCGCTTATACGACCCTATCACTCATGTTAAGTTAATGAATGATGGCAAATTGAACGGTTGGATTTTACAAGGTTTCAACGTATTAAACTCATTACCGAACAAAAACAAAACTGTTGCAGGTATGAGCAAATTGAAATTCTTAATCGTAATGGATCCGCTTCAAACTGAATCTTCTGAATTCTGGAAAAACTTTGGTGAATCAAACAATGTGAATCCAGCAGATATTCAAACTGAAGTATTCCGTTTACCAACCACCTGTTTCGCAGAAGAAGATGGTTCTATTGCTAACTCTGGTCGTTGGGCACAATGGCACTGGAAAGGCTGTGACCAACCAGGTGAAGCGTTACCAGATGTTGAAATTCTTTCTATGATTCGTGAAGAAATGCATCACCTTTATCAAAAAGAAGGTGGTCGTGGTATCGAATCTTTCGAAGCAATGACTTGGAACTATGCTCAACCGCATTCACCAAGTTCTGTAGAATTAGCAAAAGAATTGAATGGTTACGCACTTGCTGATCTTCTCGATGCAGATGGCAACGTCATGTATAAAAAAGGTCAATTACTTAACGGATTCGCTCACTTACGTGATGATGGTACAACTTCATCAGGTAACTGGATCTATGTGGGTCAATGGACTGAAAAAGGTAACCAAACTGCAAACCGTGACAACTCTGACCCATCAGGTTTAGGTTGTACATTAGGTTGGGGCTTCGCATGGCCGGCAAACCGTCGTATCCTTTACAGCCGTGCTTCACTTGATATTAACGGTAATCCTTGGGATAAACACCGTCAATTAATCAAATGGAACGGTAAAAACTGGAACTGGTTAGATGTAGCTGACTATGGTACGCAACCACCAGGTTCTGATGCAGGTCCATTTATTATGTCTGCAGAAGGTGTAGGTCGTTTATTTGCTGTAGATAAAATTACAACGGGTCCATTACCTGAACACTATGAACCAATTGAAAGTCCGATTGACACTAACCCACTACACCCAAGTGTAGTTTCTGATCCGACTGTTCGTATTTATAAAGAAGACCGTGAATTTATCGGTTCAAACAAAGACTTCCCTTATGTGGCAACAACTTATCGTTTGACCGAGCACTTCCACAGTTGGACGGCTCAATCTGCGTTAAATATCATCGCTCAACCACAACAATTCGTGGAAATTGGTGAGAAATTAGCAGCAGAAAAAGGCATCCAAAAAGGTGATATGGTGAAAATTACTTCTCGCCGTGGCTACATTAAAGCCGTTGCAGTAGTAACAAAACGTTTGAAAGACTTAGAAGTCGACGGGCGTACCGTACATCACGTGGGTATTCCAATTCACTGGAATATGAAAGCCTTAAATGGTAAAGGTAACCGTGGTTTCTCCACCAACACCTTAACACCATCTTGGGGTGAAGCAGTCACTCAAACACCAGAATATAAAACATTCTTGGTAAACATTGAGAAAGCGGAGGCATAATATGGCAGGAAGTGGTCAAGGCGTTCAATCGCAAGACATTATCAAGGTCTCCGCTACGTCTGGTTTAACACCAGCACCTCAAGCGCGTGATCATAAAGTTGAAGTAGCAAAATTAATCGACGTATCCACCTGTATCGGTTGTAAAGCCTGTCAGGTGGGCTGTTCAGAGTGGAATGACATCCGTTCTGATGTTAATGCTCAATGTGTGGGGATCTACGATAACCCAGTAGATCTCAACGCAAAAGCATGGACGGTAATGCGCTTTAACGAAGTAGAAGAAAATGATCGTTTAGAATGGTTAATCCGTAAAGATGGTTGTATGCACTGTTCAGAACCAGGCTGTTTAAAAGCTTGTCCTGCACCAGGTGCAATCATCCAATATGCGAACGGTATCGTGGATTTCCAATCTGATAAATGTATCGGTTGTGGTTACTGTATCGCTGGTTGTCCGTTCAACATTCCACGTATGAACCCAGACGACAATCGCGTGTATAAATGTACCCTTTGTGTGGATCGTGTTTCTGTAGGCCAAGAACCGGCTTGCGTGAAAACATGTCCAACCGGTGCAATTCGTTTTGGTTCTAAAGAAGAAATGAAACTTTACGCAGAACAACGTGTTGCTGACTTAAAAGCGCGTGGTTACGAAAACGCAGGCATCTACGACCCTGAAGGCGTAGGTGGTACACACGTAATGTATGTATTACACCATGCTGATAAACCAGAACTTTATTCAGGATTACCAAAAGATCCACAAATCGACCCAACAGTTACCTTGTGGAAAGATATCTTGAAACCAGTAGCCGCTGTGGCAATGGGTGGTTTAGCGCTTGCTGAAATCGGTCACTACTTAGCTGTAGGTCCAAACGTAGAAGAAGATGTGGAAGATCATCACCACACATTTGAAGAAGAAGATAGAAAAGGGGGCAAAGATGAGTAAGATTGAGATTAGCAATGATACTCGAATCATTCGTCATAGAACGCCTGCTCGTTTTAGCCACTGGCTACTCGTAATCTGCTTCTTTATGACGATGTTCACTGGTGTGGCTTTCTTCTTCCCAGATTTTGCGTGGTTAACTGAGATTTTAGGTACCCCGCAACTGGCACGAGCAATTCACCCGTTCACCGGTATCATTATGTTCGTTGCCTTTATTTTCCTTGGCTATCTTTACTGGGATCACAACATTCCAGAGAAAAACGATATCCGCTGGTTAAAAGGCATGCTTGAAGTATTGAAAGGAAATGAACATGCTGTTGCTTATAACGGTAAGTATAACCTTGGTCAAAAAATGTTATTCTGGACATTGAACTTGGCGATGGTTACCTTGCTTGTAACCGGCATCATTATGTGGCGTCAATATTTCTCACACTACTTCTCTATCCCAGTGTTGCGTTTTGCGATTTTACTTCACTCACTAAGTGCATTCATGTTGTTCACCGGTATCTTGGTACACATGTACATGGCATTCTGGGTGAAAGGCTCCATTCGTGGTATCGTGGAAGGCTGGGTAACCGTTCGCTGGGCGAAAAAACACCACCCTAAATGGTATAACGACGAAGTACTTCCTAAGCTAGAAGAAGATCTTAAAAACGAGGCTGAAGGTAAAAAAGTAAAAACCAAAGCATTGTTCAAAGGTATCAATGGCTAAAATCAAAAAGTGCGGTTAAAATGACCGCACTTTTTCTTATCAATACTTAAGAGACTATTATGAGTATCAAAATCTTATCTGCAGACGAAATCAAACAAAAAACGAATTCATACGATATTCCGCCTGTGCTATTTGCTAACCCTAAAAATCTTTATCAACGTCGTGCAAAACGTTTAAGAGAATTAGCGAAAGATCATCCATTGGCTGATTATTTACTCTTTGCTGCAGATGTTGTGGAAAGCCAATTAAGCGTATTTGAAAAAAATCCATTAGAAAAACAGCATTTCGATAATTTAAATGAACTTGAACCGTTAAATACTAAAACATTTAAACGCTCAAGCATTTGGATTGAATATCTCAAAGAAATTTTACATAGCATTAAACCAAAAGCAAATGAACAGGTTCTTGCTACCATTGAAAATCTTGAAAAAGCCTCAGAGAAAGAGCTTGAAGAGATGGCTAGCCATCTTTTAAGCCAAGAATTTAATTTAGTGAGCACAGATAAAGCTGTCTTTATCTGGGCGGCACTTTCTCTTTATTGGTTACAATTGGCTCAACAAATTCCTCATAACAGCCGCCAAGAAGGCACAGATAACCTACATTACTGCCCTGTTTGTGGTTCTGCACCCGTGTCAAGTGTTGTCCATATCGGTACTTCACAAGGTTTACGCTATTTGCACTGCAATCTCTGTGAAAGTGAGTGGAATTTAGTGCGCGCACAATGCACAAACTGCAATGAACACAAAAATCTTGAAATGTGGTCATTAAATGAAGAGCTTGCACTCATTCGTGCTGAAACCTGTGGCGATTGCCAAAGCTATTTAAAAATCATGTTCCAAGAAAAAGATCCGAATGTTGAAGCGGTAGCAGATGATTTAGCATCAATTTTCTTAGATATTGAAATGGAAGAAAAAGGCTTCGCTCGCAGTGGATTAAATCCATTTGTCTTCCCTGCAGAAGAAGTGTAATGTCTTATTTTTCAGGTAAACAAAGTGCGGTCAAAATTGATCGCACTTTTTCATTCTAGAGATAACATGCCATCACGACAGCATTTTCTCGTCCACCATCTGGTTTGGGATAATAATTCTTACGAATATCAACCTCATTAAATCCCAGCTTTTCATAAAGGAATCGAGCAGGATTCGATTCACGCACTTCAAGCCAAAGCGTTTGAATGCCTTTCTCTTTAAGCTTATCCATTAAACCTTGCAATAAAAACGAACCGTAGCCCTTTCCTTGTTGAGCGGGGTCAATCGCAATATTAAATAATGTGGCTTCATCTAATACCGTTTGGCAAATAGCAAAACCCAGCACTTTCTCCTTTTCCACTAATTTCAAATTGAGATAACGCTCGCCGACATTATTTTTCAATGTTCCCAATGACCAAGGCACAAGATGTGCTGCTTGTTCAATTTCATATAAGCGATCCATATCGTATTCTTCAATAGGAAAAAGAGAAGGCATCATGATTAAATTTGTTGGATTTGTTGCCAAAGCTCACGCTTAGCTTGGCTATTTTGCTGGAATTGTTGCCAATCAACAGAGCGATAAACACGCTCTGCATTTAAGCAATAAGGCAAAGTGCGGTCGATTTCATCAGCATTTTCAGCCAATAACCAATACCGCACAGAATGCTGTAAAGTAATATGTTGGATTTGAGCGAAATTCAGGCAAAGACAATCTTCTTTTTTGAGCTCTAGCGCAAGTCGAACATCTGCAAAAAGTGGTGAACTCGAAAGATTATCATTGGCCACCACAATAAATTTCACTTGTTCTGAAACACTCACACCTACCGCCCCTTGCAATACTTCTGGACGATAGAGCTGCCAACGGGTTATCCCCATTTCATTTAAAAGAAGATTGCGTCTATCCATAGATTAACGAGCGATAGTATCTAACGGATAATCTCTTAAACCATTAACAATCGCTTTTTCTTGCGCATCTGTTGGTTTTTCTTGATACGCTTTTAAGCTACGGAAAGAAAGAATGTTTTTCGCTTGATAAATCACGGCGATAAAACGTTGGAAATCTTTACCATCACAAGCATAGTAAACATCTGAAGCGTTACCAATCATTTTTAACTCACATACTTTTTTGTTTGCATCAAGATATTTTGTTGTTAATGCAGGAACATGAGAAACATCTTTTAAATAATAGGTTTCACTCATAATGAATTTACGATTACTACGATCTACGCTTGCTGCACCACTTAAGAAACGCGGATCTTCTGATTTATCAAAGGCTTTTGTTTGTTTATAGAATTTCTCACCATTGAATGTGACTTCTTGGTTACCTTTTTTAATGCGCTCAAACTGTGCATCTAAGCTTTGTGCTTGTGCCGCTGATAATTCAACCGTTGAGCTAGTTGGTAAGGTTGAAGGTTGTTGCTTGCTACCTTGAAGTTGTTCGATTAATTGACAGCCGGACAATAAACTTGCCATTGCGACTGCAGTGATGATTTTTTTCATAAATAATTCCTTAATAAATACGTTTAAATCGTTTTCTTTTGTTAGAATAGCGCGTAATTTTAACCAATAAACCACAGGATTTAAAGCGTGATTTCTCTCGAAAGCGAAGTTTTACAACGCCATCTTCCCCTTTTTAGCGGTAAATCAATTCTTCTTGCCGGCGGCATTAATGATGATTTTCCTCAAATATTGCAAAAACATTGCCAATCCGTGCAGGTTTGGAGTTGGTATTTTGATTATGCCAAAACCCAAAGTGCGGTCAATTTTGAGGTTGAATTTCAGCCGCAAGCCGATTTGATTATTTATTATTGGACGAAGAATAAACAAGAAGTGAATTTTCAGCTGATGCAACTACTCGCCAAAAGTAAAATTGGTCAAGAAGTGTTAATTATCGGTGAAAATCGTTGTGGTGTCCGCTCTGCTGAAAAACTGCTTGAACCTTATGGTGAAATTGGCAAAATCGACTCTGCGCGTCGTTGCGGTTTATACCATTTTTCCTTACAAAAACAACCGCACTTTGATCTTCAATCTTATTGGAAATCCTATCAAAATGATGCATTAGGTGATCTCCGTATTTACAGCTTGCCGGGTGTATTCAGTGCCAATGAACTTGATAGTGGCACGTCGCTTCTACTTTCTACCCTAACATCACCAATTCAAGGCAAAGTATTAGATGTTGGTTGTGGTGCGGGTGTCATTGGTTCCATGATCAAAAAACATCATCCTAAAGCGGATGTTACAATGACTGATATTCATGCAATGGCAATTCAATCTGCTCGTCAAACGCTTGCTGAAAATCAGCTTGAAGGTCAGGTTATCGCAAGCGATGTGTTTTCCCACATTGAGGGAAAATTTGATCTGATTATTTCAAACCCACCTTTCCACGATGGAGTTGATACCGCTTATCGTGCGGTGAAAGAACTTATTCAACAGGCTAAATGGCATTTAACGGCAGGCGGAGAACTACGTATCGTTGCTAATGCATTTCTACCCTATCCCGATTTATTAGCACAACATTTCGGGAAATTTGAAGTCCTTGCTCAAACCACCAAATTTAAAGTGTATTCCGTGAGAAATTAAGGAGAAAACAATGTTTGTAACCAGTTCAGCCATTCAAAATGGTGCTTTTGAAGACAAATATGGTAAACGCGGCACACAATTTAGCCCAAATGGTATGCCAACCTACTCTATTCCATTTGAAATTCACGATGCACCTCAAGGCACTAAATCCTTTGCAGTTGTCTTAGAAGATAAAGACGCAATTACTGCAAGTGGCTTTGTGTGGATTCATTGGCTTATTGCAGATCTTGAACGTACAGTTATTCAAGAAAATGAAAGCCAAACCGCAACAGATTATGTGCAAGGTGCAAACACTTGGGCGAGTAAATTAGGTCAATTTGATATTGAAGAAGCCTCATTCTATGGCGGTATGGCACCACCAAACTGTTTACATCGTTACGAGCTTATTGTGTATGCGCTCAATACTAAACTAAACCTCAAACCTGGATTCCGTTTTAATGATCTACATTTTGCGATGCAAGGGCATATTTTAGATCAAGCTGTGGTAATAGGCACCTATGATGTTTAATCATTTATAGATCATCCTAAAAATGCCATAAAAAATGACCGCACTTCGATAAAGTGCGGTCATTTCTTTTAGGATTTTATAATGTAATTTTATTTGTATCTTTTACTAATTTCGCATGCGCTTTTTTCTGCTCTTTCATTTTCGCGCTCACTTCTCGACGTTGAGTAGAAAGATCCGCATTACGAATATTATACTCATCCACACGTCCTTCATAGTCATCACGCATATTTTCGATAATCGCACGAACATCTTCAATGCTCATATCATCGTGAATATATTGATTTAAGTTATCCAACAACAACACTCTTTTTTGATTGTCGCGAATTTTACGGTTGTTATCTTCAATGTCTCGCTTAAGTTTATTTTTTAAACGATATAAACGTACATACTCTAACACTTCTTGGAAGGATTTATTTACATTTCCCATGATCGACTCTCTCAAAGTTAAAAACAAACTTTAGGTAATGTAGCTTTTTTTTTCGTCTCCGTCAAAAGCTTAAATTTAAATTGATGGATTAGATCAAAAAACTGTTTGATTTAGTTGATTATCCTATTCGGTAGTGGTAAAAATGAAGAATCTATTCAAAATAAAATAAGGAAACACAATGTCAAAAGTCTTTAATTTTAGTGCTGGTCCAGCCATGATTTTCCCTGAGGTACTACACAAAGCACAAGCTGAGCTCACTAACTGGCTTGATCAAGGTGTGTCTGTGATGGAAGTCAGCCACCGTGGCAAATATTTTATGGAATTGATTACTCAAGCAGAAAAAGATCTGCGCGAAGTGTATCACATTCCAGATAACTATCGCGTGTTATTCCTACAAGGTGGCGCTCGTGGTCAATTTGCGGCATTACCGATGAACTTAATCGGTGAGAAAGGCAAAGCGCTTTACTTAAATAGTGGCCACTGGTCTGCAACTGCAGCGAAAGAAGCACGTAACTTTGCTGAAATTGATGAAATTACCATTGTTGAAAATGGTGAGCATACACACATCACCAATCTTGATTTCAGCGAAATCGCTGAACAATACGATTACGTTCACTATTGCCCAAATGAAACCATCAGTGGTGTGGAAATTTTTGATGTACCAAATGTTGGAAATGCTGTTCTCGTGGCAGATATGTCATCTAATATCCTTTCTCGTGAAATTGATATTAGCAAATTTGGTGTCATTTATGCGGGTGCGCAAAAAAACCTTGGTCCCGCAGGAATTACGCTCGTGATTATTCGTGATGATTTAATTGGTCATGCTCGCCAAGCAACCCCATCTATTTGGAATTACGCCACACAACGTGACGCCGACTCCATGATCAATACCCCACCAACCTTTGCTTGGTATCTCTGTTCATTGGTCTTCAAACATATTCAAGCAATCGGTGGCTTAAAAGAAATTGCAAAACGTAACGCAGTGAAAGCACAAACCCTTTATGACTACATTGATAGCAGTAAACTCTATCGTAACGTCGTGGCTAAAGAAAACCGTTCAACCATGAATGTGACATTCGTAACAGGTAATCCAGAGCTTGATGCTAAATTTGTCGCAGAATCTACAGCTGCCGGTCTTCAAGCCTTAAAAGGCCACAAAGTGCTAGGTGGTATGCGCGCCTCTATCTATAATGCGATGCCATTAGAGGGTATACAAGCGCTCATTGAATTCATGAAAAAATTTGAAGCTGAAAATAGCTAATTATCTGATTCATTAAACTCAACGTGCGGGCTGAAAGGCCCGCTCGTTTTTATAAGGAAAGCATATGCAATACATCAATGTCGCCAATCAAGGCGTAAAATCTCTTTCGCCTTATCAAGCGGGGAAACCAATCGAAGAACTCGAACGCGAATTAGGCATTACTAATATCGTTAAACTTGCCTCAAATGAAAACCCTTTCGGTTTTCCTGAAAGTGCGAAAAAAGCCATTCAAGCCCAACTTGATCATTTAACTCGTTATCCTGATGCGAATGGTTTTGAACTTAAAGCGGCTATTGCAAAAAAATTTGGTGTGCAACCAAACCAAATCACCCTTGGCAATGGTTCTAACGATTTATTAGAGCTCTTTGCTCATACCTTTGCGGGTGAGCATGATGAAGTGATTTATTCACAATATGCTTTTATTGTTTACCCTTTAGTGACCAAAGCCATTAATGCCGTCGCAAAAGAAATTCCAGCTAAGAATTGGGGTCATGATTTAAACGGATTTTTGACCGCACTTTCAGATAAAACCAAGCTGATTTTTATTGCCAATCCAAACAATCCAACGGGGAATTTCTTAACGGAAGCAGAATTGGATGCCTTCTTAGCCAAAGTGCCTGAAAATGTGATTGTAGTATTAGATGAGGCTTATACCGAATTTACTCATCCAAGCGAACGCGTTAATTCTTTTTCATTACTGGAAAAATACCCGAATCTTATCGTTTCACGCTCACTATCGAAAGCTTATGGACTTGCGGGTTTACGTATTGGCTACGCGGTCTCTAATCCTGAAATTGCAGATTTATTAAATCGTGTTCGTCAGCCATTTAACTGTAATAGTCTTGCTTTGACCAGTGCGATTGCGGTGATGAACGATGATGCCTTTGTCGAAAAAGTGGCTGAGAACAATCGCCAAGAAATGAAACGTTATGAGGCCTTCTGCCAACAATATGGTTTAGACTTTATTCCGTCTAAAGGTAATTTTATTACCATTGATTTTAAACAGCCTGCAGCATCAATTTATGATGCATTATTACGTGAAGGCGTCATTGTTCGCCCAATTGCAGGCTATGGTATGCCAAATCACTTACGTATCAGTATTGGCTTACCACAAGAAAATGACAAGTTTTTTACTGCACTTAAAAAAGTGCTTAATTTAGGAAATGAAAAATAGGAGCATTTATGACTCAAGTAACAATGATGGGTAATCCCATTGAAGTAAGCGGCAACTTTCCCAAAAAAGGAGAGAAAGTGACCGCACTTACGCTCACCAATAAAGAACTCGCTGACGTCACGCTTGATACTTATGCAGGAAAACGCAAAGTTTTAAATATTTTCCCAAGTATTGATACAGGTGTATGTGCAACTTCTGTTAGCAAATTCAATCAACAAGCAGCTAATTTAAAAAATGCTGTGGTACTTTGCATTTCAGCTGATTTACCTTTTGCACAAGCACGATTCTGCGGTGCGGAAGGTATTGAGAACGTAGAAACGCTTTCTACTTTCCGTCATAAAGAAGTCCATGAAAACTTAGGGGTAAACATCACAACTGGTCCAATCACGGGTTTGACTGCTCGTTCAGTGATTGTCTTAGATGAAAACAATAACGTGTTACATAGTGAATTGGTGTCTGAAATTAAAGATGAGCCAAATTATGAAGCTGCGCTAGCCGCACTATAATGAATAAGGCGCTTTTTCATAGAAAGCGCCTTTTTATTTATTCAGGAAAAATCTCATTCAATATCAATGCAATCCCATCATCATTATGCGAAGCGGTGACGCGATTGGCGGCTTTTTTAATCTCATCGGGAGCATTGCCCATTGCCACGCCTAATCCCACACTTTCTAACATATCTAAATCATTAAAGTTATCACCGAAAGCAACACATTCTTCCATCTTCACATGGAAGTAATCTTCGAGAAAACGTACCGCGTTACCTTTTGTCGCGGATTTATGCATTACTTCAAGGAAATTCGCATGAGAACGGCAAATGCTTAAATGCGGAAATTTCTCTTTCAAGATTTGCTCAATACCAATCACTTCATCCGTTTCACCAATGATTTGAATTTTATGTGGAGAATAGACCGCACTTTCATCATAAGGATCAATTTGAATGCCTGTCACGCTACGTTCATAAATCACCCATTTATTATCCAAATCGCGAGCGACGCAATCATCATAAGTATAATAATTGACACCTAGTGCAGGATGATCTGCTAATACTTGGTTAATGGCTTGGATATCAGCGGGATCAATTTGTACCGAATAAATAGGTGTGGCGTTTTTATCTAAAATCAAGGCACCACTGAATGCCACAATGATGTTGTAATTTTCAATGAGTTTCGCATAAGGCCAAATACCCAGCGGTGAACGAGCAGAAATGGGTGTAAATGGAATACCTTGTTTTGTAATGCGTTGAATGGCATCTAAGGTTTTAGGCGAAATTCGATGATCCGAAGTTAATAAGGTACCATCAAAATCACTGAATACGGCTTTATACATAATTGCTCCAAATTGTCATTATTTTTCGGAAAGGTAAGGATCGGCAAAACCTAAACTCTGCATAATTTCAGTTTCTAAACTTTCCATTTCTTCTGCTTCATCATCTTCAATGTGATCGTAACCAAGTAAATGTAAGCTACCATGCACTATCATATGCGCCCAATGCGCCATTAAAGGCTTTTCTTGCTCGATGGCTTCGCGTTCTACTACCTGGCGACAAATCACCAAATCGCCTAACAGCGGTAATTCCACTTCATCGGGACATTCAAAAGGGAAAGACAATACATTGGTTGGACGATCTTTTCCACGATAAGTCAAATTCAAGTCATGACTCTCCGCTTCATCCACAATGCGTACTGTCATTTCGACATTATCACTTTCTGGTTGCATTGCGGCGGTTGCCCATTGCAGAATTTGCGCTTCTGATGGCAAGCCTTCTGTATTTTCACAGGCCAGTTGCAAATCGATAATCATATTGCCCATGTTATTCTCCTAAATTCGTTTCATTTTCTGACCGCACTTTTTGCTCACGTTCAGCTCGACGCTGCGCTGCGATTTCTTGACGGCGGATTTCATCTTGGGCTTCCCATTCTTCGTAAGCTTGCACCACTTTTGCCACCACAGGATGTCGTACAATATCTTTACTCTCAAAATAGTTAAAGCTTAGTTCTGACACTTTGCTTAACACTTCCATGGCGTGGCGTAAACCCGATTTTGTGCTTCGCGGTAAATCGATTTGAGTCACATCCCCTGTAATCACGGCTTTGGAATTAAAACCAATACGGGTCAAAAACATTTTCATTTGTTCGACTGTCGTATTTTGGCTTTCATCTAGAATGATAAAGCTGTCATTGAGTGTGCGACCACGCATATAAGCTAATGGGGCAATTTCAATCACATTTCGCTCCATCAATTTTTGTACCCGTTCAAAGCCAAGCATTTCAAATAACGCATCATAAAGTGGTCGTAAATAAGGCTCAATTTTTTGTCCTAAATCACCAGGCAGGAAACCTAATTTTTCGCCCGCTTCCACCGCGGGGCGAGTCAGCAAAATGCGACGAATTTCTTGACGTTCTAATGCCTCGACAGCTGCTGCTACAGCTAAAAAGGTTTTCCCTGTGCCAGCGGGGCCAATCCCAAAACTAATATCGTGCGTAAGAATATTATGTAAATACTGAGTTTGATTTTCACCACGCGGTTTAATCAAACCACGCTTGGTTTTAATTGTTGTGCTATAGACGTGATTTTCACTGCGTGACTCACTGCCTTCTTGCGATAACATTCTGCTCTCTTGCAAGGCAATATGCACATCTTCCAAATCAAGTTCTTTCACTTTCCCCTTAATTGGTGCTGTCTCTACATATAATGCCTGGATTAATTTAGCCGCACGCTCAATTAATTGCTCATGATGAGGTTTCGGACTTTCATCCTTAGATTTCACCGTGAAAGTAAAATTATTGCGGGAAATATTGAGGTTAAATTCTTTTTCAATCAGTTTGATATTTTCATCGAATGCACCGCAAAGGGATTGCAGACGATCATTTTCTTGAGGTTCTAAGGTAAAAGTTGTCATTAAATTTCATTTTAGAATTGTGAATACTGTTTCCATTTTAGCCTAATTACGATGAATGTAAAACGGGCTTCACCAACTGATGAAGCCCGATAACTAAATTAAGGCAATTCAGGGAAAAGCATCTTAATCACATTCATTGTCAATCGCCGAGATTGTCCACTAAATGGGAAAATATGCATCATCATCATAGGATTAAAGTTTGCCTCAATCACACCCCACGAATGTAAACTCGGTTCTGCCGGCTGTTTCAAATCAGGAATAATTAAATCTACACCACAAACTGCCGCCCCCATTGTCTTGCTAATCCCTACCGCAATTTCTTTGTAACTGGCATGCATTTCATCCGTCATATCAATAGAATCACCGCCTGTACTAATATTAGAATTCGCACGTAATTGAACAAGTTGATCTTTTGCAGGAATAGAATTCACGGTTAAGCCTTGTTCCTTAAGCTGCAACTGCTCAATATCCCCTAATGCAATTTTTTTCAATGGTGTACGACTACCATCGCCCCGTAAAGGATGATCATTTTTAGCGGCAACTAATTCAACAACAGTATGTACACCATCTCCAATGACATTTGCTGGAACACGTAATAAGACGGCTAATGTTTGATCCCCCAGCACAAAAAAGCGATATTCAGTGCCAAGTAGATAATCTTCAACCATGATCTCTTTATCTTCACGGAAAGCAATCTCTACTGCTTTTGCAAAATCTTCTCTATTCGTTACACTTTGTTGGAAAATACTGATCCCTAAACCAAAATTCGTTGATTTTGGCTTAATCACGACGGCTCGATTCTCAAAAAGTGGGAAATTTTCGACCGCACTTTTCACATCGGTAAACTCGATACTTTGCGGTACATTAAATCCAGCTTTTGCTAAGACTTTCTTCGTCACTACTTTATTTTCCATGATGAGTGGAGAAATATAGCTATCGTGAGAAGTCATATTACCGTTTTTCACATATTCCAAATGATCGCCAAATTGAAGACTGATAAATTGATCGCGTTCATCTAAAATCTCAATCTTTAATCCTTTTTGAATTGCATCAAACAATAACGCCTGTGTGGACAGTTCCATATTATCAAACGCACTTAATGCATAAAAACGTTCAAAGGCTTTTGCTTTATTGGATTGCGCGATATCTGCCCCTAACTGTTGGTAACTGCCAACCTGTTCAATTGCCGCGACTACTTTCACACAAAGCGTTTGGTTTGGATCCGCAAATTGCCCTAATTTGTCTTTAACAATCGTTTTAATCTCATCACTCACATTGAGTTGCTCAAGCATTTTGAGCATTTCAAGGAGGACTAATTCCCCTTCTACCGCATAAACACTCAGTTCTCTTGGGTCTTCCCATGCTACTTCAGCAAGACGTGCTTTACCTAATTTAATGCCTTCTTGATCAGCGGTATCATCAAGCCATGCCATTAACAAAATAAAATAATGAATGAATTTCGCATCAGCAAGTTCCATTCCATAAGGTGCAAACGGATTGAGATCAAACAAACGGAATTCCAAGTATTGGATTCCTTTTTCAAGTAAATCTCGCGCTTTTTTAGCACCACGCAAACGTACACTTGAGTAAAACTCTTTTTCTGCAATCAAATCACCCGATTTCACCCAACGTTCTAACGTCTCAACATACTCTTGCAAACTGTCATAAGAGACAGAGATCTTTGGATCATTCACATAACCATATTTCCCTGAACGTAAACTCCGCACATATTGATGCGGTTTAAGGGGGAATTGTCTCTGAAATATTTTTCCTCTACCGTCGGTGTGGCTGAAAACAAATAGAGCAAAATCCATTGATAGCGTAAGAAATTCTTCGCTATTTTTATGTAAAAATCATTTTGAAAATCAACCGCACTTTGTGTTTCATTTTGTGCATGAAATAAGGCATCAATAAACTTAGGTTCAATCTGAAAATTATAATGAATGCCGCTCACCATTTGCTTATATTTACCATAAGATTGAACTAAATGCTCACGATAAGCCACGTCCTCTGAATTATCTAATTGAGCGACCTTAATCTGATCTTCTGGCGGTAAACCGGCTGGCATACTGAAAGGAAAAATAAATTCATTGTCGGGTAATGTTCGTAAGGTGACTTCATGAATTGCCGAGAGCCAACGTAATGTATCCTCTAACTTTTTCATTGGGGAGTCACCAATTCCAATTGACTTTCTGCAAAATCTGTTTGAATGTAAGGGTGAAAACGACGATTACCAAAGGCTTTAGGGTGCAATGATGTCACAATTGAACCATTCGAATGCACCCGTTGACTTTCCTTTTCAATCCCAAATGACCCTTGCTGAAATAAGAGCTCTAGGTGATGTTGTTTAATGATTTGCTGAATATTCATATCTGTCCTTATTAGAAATTTCTACCAGACATTATGGAGAAAAATCAACGTGGGGCGAAGTAAGAAAATAGAATGGAATATGAAATTTTGATATAAGAAAATCTATCTGGATACTAAGCTGGTAAAAATTGCGGTTATTCTAGCGTAATTACTACTTCATGGGAAATAATCATCGCTTTGTTTTCATCCCTATTCCCTCTATAATATGCGACTTCAATTATGTTACAAACTGGATAGATTATGACCGAACAAAATAACCGCTACGACGAACTTAGATACTACTCAAGACCCTTTTCTTATACGAGCATTGCGCTTTTGGAAGGGAATGCAACATTATGGGGATTAACCCCTCCAGAACTCAAAGGTGCTAAAGTATTAGAATTAGGTTCTTCTTTTGGTGGAAACTTAATTTCTCAAGCGGTTTATTATCCAGATACTGAATTTGTCGGCATTGATTTAGCAGATAGTCAAATTACTCAAGGTAATGAAATTATTCAATCAATGGGATTAACAAACGTTCGTTTAGAAACAAAAAATATTCTCGATATTACGCCTGAGTTTGGCCTGTTTGACTACATCATCGTACATGGTATTTATTCTTGGGTACCTGATAATGTGAAAGATAAAATCCTTGAGATTTGTCGTGAGAATTTAACGCCAAATGGTATTGCTTATATTTCTTACAACACCTATCCCGGTTGGAAAAGCCGCGAAGTGGCACGTGATATTATGCTCTATGCCAATAAATATACTCAGGATTTACCGCTCTCTGAGCAAACTCGTCGTGGCAAAGCGGTTGTTCAATTATTCTCAGATGCAATTAAATCGATTGAGTCTGAAAAAAACAATAACAAGAGCAGAATTGAAAACTTTGATAATATTCAAACTAAAGATGAACATTATGTTGCCCATGAATATCTTGAATATCACAACCATCCTCTCTATTTGAATCAATTTGTTGATAGCCTACATCAACATCAATTAGCTTATATTGGCGATACAGATTTTCAACTTTCATATATTTCTTGGATGCCACAACATTTACGTGACATGATCAATCAATTATCAGAAAACGATTATGTCGTACAAGAACAATGTATTGATTATCTTTACGATGTAGGATTTAGAAGAAGTTTACTATGCCATGCTCATTTACAAGATAAAATTAATCGCACCGAGAATATAGATATAAGTTTATTGGATAAATTAACCTTCATTAATCAAGGTAGAGAAAATAATCTAGGTAATATATTCAATAATCAAGACGTTGCAAAATTACTTGAACACTTTATCTATCAAGTAGATAGTTTTACAATTAAATCATTAACTGATTATGTATCTAACAACAAAAGTTTTGAAAATATCACTGAACAGGAAATTTACTCTTCCGTATTGTTAGCAATTATCTTAGGTTATATAAACGTCTATCTCACACCATATCCAATATATGAATTTGAAGAAAACAAAACTTATGTACCAAAACGGTTCACTCAATATATGCAAACTATGGTAGATGGAGCAGATCAATATATCGGATTAGGCAATATGTATAATGGAGGCATTGAAAATTTAAACGAACTTCAACTTTATATGATGTCTCAAATGGAAAAACCAACAACTAAAATTGTTCTAGAAACCTCGCTCAAAGAATACCTAATTCAAAATAGGTATAAAGATATGAATAACAATGAAAAACTCATTGATGAAGAATATGATTTTTCAAGATTATTCGATATTATTTGTCATGAATTATCAATGCGTGGTTACATCCAACCAGCCACACTATAAACAAAATTCAAAGTAATCAATCTATTGAAGGAGAGCTAACCGCTCTCCTTTTTCTTTGCTAAAAGAAAATTTGAGAATTATTTGCATTTAAATAAATTTATAAATATAATAAAGGCTATTCAAACTTAACTAAAACATTCATTCTCATAAAACAAGGAGTTTTCAATGACATTCAAATCTTTCAAAATTGCGACACTCGCTGCCGCGCTTACATTCTCAGCAAGTAGCTTTGCCGATATTACCGTTTACAACGGCCAGCACAAAGAAGGTTCTCAAGCTGTTGCTGATGCATTTACAAAAGCAACGGGCATTAAAGTGACCTTAAACAGTGCTAAAAGTGATCAACTTGCAGTTCAATTAAAAGAAGAGGGCGATAAAACCCCTGCTGACGTATTCTTTTCTGAACAAACTGCACCTTTCGCTGCCCTGTCTGATGCGGGCTTATTAGAACCGCTTTCTGCAGATACTATTAAACAAACTGCACACAAGGGCGTGCCTGTTGCACCGAAAAAAGACTGGGTCGCATTAAGCGGTCGTTCTCGTGTTGTGGTTTACGATCACACTAAATTATCTGAAAAAGACATGGAAAAATCCGTGTTAGATTATGCAACACCAAAATGGAAAGATAAAATTGGTTACGTTCCAACTTCAGGCGCATTCTTAGAGCAAGTTGTTGCGATTACCAAATTAAAAGGTAAAGATGCTGCTCTTAAATGGTTAAAAGGCCTAAAAGAAAACGGTAAACTTTATGCGAAAAACAGTGTTGCCCTTCAAGCGGTTGAAAATGGTGAAGTACCAGCAGCGTTAATCAACAACTATTACTGGTATACTTTGGCAAAAGAAAAAGGTGCTGAAAACCTCAAAACCCGTCTTTATTTTATTCGCCATCAAGATCCTGGTGCATTAGTGACTTACTCTGGTGCAGCAGTATTAAAAGGTTCTAAAAATAAAGAAGAAGCGAAAAAATTCGTTGATTTCTTAGCAAGTAAAGAAGGACAACAAGCATTTGTTTCAGTACGTGCAGAATACCCACTTCGTACCGATGTGGTTTCTCCATTTAACATGGAACCTTATGCGAAATTAGAAGCGCCTGTTGTTTCGGCAACGACTTCTGAAGACAAAGACAACGCCAATAAACTTATTGAAGAAGCTGGTTTGAAATAAGTTTAATTTGCTATGCAATATAGGGCGTGTAATACACGCCCTTCTGTTATTTACTCTACTTATTTTACACTAATATTTTCAAGGATTTTTCTGTGTCTAATCGCCCACCTCGCTGGCTTATAGCCTTAATAGTGCTGATTAGTTTGCCATTATTATTACCTTTTTTATATGTTATTGAGCGTGCTGCAGATGTCGGATTAGCTCGCAGCATTGAATTACTTTGGCGCCCAAGAATGTGGGAATTGCTCAGTAATACCCTACTTTTAATGGTATTTGTCACGCTTTTTGCCATTATCCTCGGCACACTATGTGCGTTTTTATTAGAACGTTATCGCTTCTGGGGAAAAGGCTTTTTCCAAGTCGCCATGACTCTCCCTCTTTGTATTCCGGCTTTTGTCAGCTGTTTTACGTGGATCAGTCTCACCTTCAGAGTGGAAGGCTTCTGGGGAACCATCGGCATTATGACGCTGAGTTCTTTCCCGCTTGCTTATCTCCCTGTCACAGCGACCTTAAAAAGACTTGACCGCTCTTTAGAAGAAGTGAGCCTTTCACTGGCTAAAAGCCATGCTTACACATTTTGGCATGCGATTTTTCCACAACTCAAACCCGCCATCGGTAGCAGCGTATTATTAATTGCGCTTCATATGTTGGTAGAGTTTGGTGCGGTTTCTATTTTAAATTATCAAACCTTCACCACCGCTATTTTCCAAGAATATGAAATGGCCTTTAATAACAACACCGCTGCCTTACTTTCTGGCGTATTAATGGTGATCTGTATTCTTGTTGTAATGGGCGAGATTCGTTTTAGAGGCACACAAACGCTCTATCAAAGTGGTAAAGGGGTAATTCGCCCTTATCCATTAAAAACACTCTCAGCAGGAAAACAAATTTTAGTGACTGGCTTTTTCATGACCATTTTTGTGCTCAGTATTGGTGTGCCGATTACTATGCTGATTTATTGGCTAACAGTGGGAAGTTCCATTGAAGGTGCGGTCGATTTTAGGGAATTTTTTACTGCCTTCACAAATTCACTGACAATATCAACTCTAGGTGCAGCACTTACCGTTATTTGTGCTTTACCGTTGGTATGGGCCGCAGTGCGCTATCGCAGTAAATTGACGATTTGGCTTGATCGAATTCCTTATCTACTTCACGCAGTGCCGGGGCTTGTTATCGCATTATCCTTGGTTTTCTTTACCATCAACTATGCGTATTCGCTTTATCAAACCTTTGCCATGGTTGTCGTTGCCTATTTTATGCTTTATCTTCCAATGGCACAAACCACCTTGCGTAGCTCGCTTGAACAAATGTCTAGCAACATTGAAAAGGTAGGGCAAAGCTTAGGGCGTAGCAACTCTTATATTTTCCGTACCTTAGTTATTCCAGCCATGTTGCCAGGGATTGCAGCCGCCTTTGCTTTAGTGTTCTTAAACTTAATGAAAGAGCTCACTGCAACCCTATTACTGACCCCAAATGACATTAAAACGCTTTCAACCGCGGTGTGGGAATATACCTCTGATGCACAATATGCGGCTGCTACGCCTTATGCCATTATGTTAGTGCTATTTTCTGGCATTCCTGTATTTTTACTGAAACGATACGGTTTTAAATAACGAGAAGATAAAAATGACAACATTACTCGACATTAAAAATTTGAATAAATCCTTTAATGGGCACCAGGTTCTGCACAATATCTCTCTGCAATTAGAGAAAGGTGAAATTCTATTTCTTCTCGGTGCATCCGGTTGTGGAAAAACAACCTTGTTACGTAGTATTGCTGGTTTTGAACAACCAACAAGCGGTGAGATTTGGTTAAAGAATCGACCTATTTTTAAAGAAAATCTCAATGTGCCGACCCAGCAACGCAAATTAGGCTATGTGGTACAAGAAGGCGTGCTATTTCCTCATTTAAATGTTTACCGCAATATTGCTTATGGCTTAGGCGATGGCAAAGGGAAAACTGAAGAGGAAAAACAACGCATACAGGAAGTGATGAAACTGACGGGCATTAGCAGCTTAGCTGACCGTTTTCCCCATCAGCTTTCAGGTGGTCAACAGCAACGTGTCGCACTTGCCCGAGCGCTTGCGCCTAGCCCTGAATTAATCCTGTTTGATGAGCCATTCAGTGCATTAGATGAGCATCTGAGAAATCAAATTCGTTACGATATGTTACAAGTATTAAGAGAAAGTGGTTCTTCTGCCGTATTCGTGACCCATGATCGTGATGAAGCACTATGCCATGCGGACAAAATCGCAGTAATTCAAGAAGGACAAATTCTCCAAATTGCGACACCTAAAACGCTCTATTGGTCACCTCAGTATTTGTCTATTGCTAAATTTATTGGGGACAGCATTATTCTTCCTGCAACATTAAAAAACGATGGCATCGCGACCTGTCAATTAGGTAAAATTGCAGTCGAAAATAAAGGAAGTGGTCATACGCAAGGGGAAGTCTTATTCCGCCCTGAGCAATTCTCTCTTGCGAAAAAAATCCAAGATCCGACTGCGTTTTTTAAAGGTGAGATTAAACGAATTGAATCAAGAGGACGAGCTATCAATATTTGTATTGATGTTGGCGGTTATGAATTGAATATCAATGAAGATCTCATTAACGAATATCATACTGGCGAACAAGTCACCATGTATTTGTATGGGAAAGGGGTATTCTATAATGACTAAAAAAGGCGGAACACATTGTTCCGCCTTTTTATATGATTTAATGACCAAGTGATTTTCGCATTTTGATGTTGAGCATTTCTACCACTGCGGAGAAGCCCATTGCAAAGTAAATGTAGCCTTTTGGAATATGAATATCCAAACTTTCAGCAATTAAACTTACTCCAACTAAAATTAAGAATGCTAAGGCTAAAATCTTCAATGTCGGATGGGTATCAACAAAATCACCAATTGGTTTCGCCGCAAACATCATCACTCCAACTGCAATCATAATTGCCAAGATCATCACTGGAAGGTGGTTTGCCATGCCTACTGCCGTAATCACGGAGTCTAAAGAAAACACAATATCTAAAATAGCGATTTGGATTAACACCCCCAAGTAACTGACTTTCTTCTTGTTATTCTCTTCTTCATGATGTGCTTCAGGATACATCGCTTCTTTAATTTCGCCTGTACTTTTCACAATCAGGAATAAGCCCCCAAGGAATAAAATCAAATCACGACCTGAAATTTCCTGACCAACTAAAGTGAATAGCGGTTCCGTTAATTTCATCATCCAAGAAAGGGAAACAAGAAGTAAAATACGGGTAATCATCGCTAACCCAAGACCGATAATACGACCAGATTGGCGTTGATTCGCGGGTAAACGTCCCACTAAAATACTAATAAAAATAATGTTATCGATACCCAAGACAATTTCAAGTGCGGTTAAAGTTAGCAATGAAATCCATGCTTCGGGATCAACAAGCCATTCAAACATAATATGTTCCTATATAAAATCCGAAAGGTTGAATCATAGACAGTTCGCGTAGAAAATCAAGATTTTTCCTAACTTTTTAAGGTCTCGAAAATCTTTTCTGCTAAGGCTTTAGAAATACCGGGTACAGAGGCGATTTCATCCAACGTGGCATTTTTGACACCTTGCAATCCACCTAAATATTTCAACAAGGCTTGGCGTCGTTTAGCGCCTACCCCTTCAATAGTTTCCAATCCACTTTGGGTAAAGGCTTTTTGGCGTTTTTGACGATGACCGCTAATCGCATGATTATGGCTTTCATCTCGAATATGTTGGATTAAATGCAGTGCAAGGCTATCATCTGGCAAATGGATTTCACGATCTTGTTTGCTGATAATCAACACCTCTTGTCCTGCTCGACGATCCACTCCTTTTGCGACACCAATTAAGTGCGGTCGATTTTTATCCCATTTCATGTTGAGATGATGAAAAACCTCTAAGGCACGATTTAGCTGTCCTTTACCACCATCAATAAAAATAATATCGGGGATTTTATCTTCATCAAGATCGCGGTCGTAACGTTTCTTTAAAGCTTGCTCCATCGCGGCATAGTCATCACCACCCGTAATACCTTCAATATTAAAACGGCGATAATCTGATTTCAGTGGGCCTTCTTGATTAAATACCACACAAGATGCCACGGTTTGATTACCCATCGTATGACTAATATCAAAACATTCCATGCGTTTAATTTCAGGCATATCGAGCAACTCACAAAGCGCTTGATAACGTTCGTGCATTCGGGAAGATTGTTTAAGTTGAGTCGCTAAAGCCGCTTTGGCATTAATTTGTGCCAACTGCAAATACTTGCCTTTATCGCCTTTAGCGGATTCTTGTATCACCACTTTTCGGCCAGCTTGTTCAGTTAATAAAGCTTCAAGCTCGGCTTTTTCATCTAGTTTATGATCTACAATAATGCTATTGGGGATGCTTCTGCCTTGATGGCCTTGCAAATAGAACTGCCCAACAAAAGTGGCTGTGAGTTCAGATAAATCGGTATTAGCGGGTACTTTCGGAAAATAACTGCGGTTGCCCAATACTTTGCCTTGACGAATAAACATTACCTGAACACAAGCTAAACCGTGCTGATACGCAATAGACATAATATCCATGTCATCTAAACGCTCATTGGATACGAATTGTTTTTCGATAACCGCACGAACCGCTTGAATTTGATCTCGATAACGTGCCGCACCTTCAAAATCCAAGTCTCGGCTCGCCTGCTCCATTTTACCAATAAGATAATCTAATACTTGCTGATCTTTTCCTTGTAAAAATAGTCGTGCTAATTCAACTTGTTGATTATATTCCTCATCAGTCACATAACCTGGCACGCAAGGTGCAGAACAACGCCCGATTTGATATTGTAAACAAGGGCGGGAACGATTGTTATAAACCGAATTTTCACATTGACGAACAGGGAATAATTTTTGCATTAACGACAAGGTTTCACGTACTGCCCCCGCATGAGGATAAGGCCCGAAATATTCGCCCGCTATTTTTTTCGTTCCACGATAAGAAGTAATACGAGGATGACGTTCTTTCGTCAGTAAAATAAAAGGATAGGATTTATCATCTCGCAATAATACGTTATAACGAGGTTGATAAAGTTTAATAAAGTTATGCTCAAGCAATAATGCTTCTGTTTCAGAAGAGGTAATCGTCGTATCAATATGATGAATTGACGACACCAAGGCTTCTGTTTTTTTGCTGCTTAAGTTTTTTCGGAAGTAGCTGGAAAGGCGCTTTTTTAGATCTTTCGCTTTGCCCACATAAATAACCTGATCTTTATCGTCATACATACGATAAACGCCAGGTTCATGAGAAACGTCTGAGAGAAACTTTTTAGAATCAAACATCAGTAAAAACTACGCCAAAATTGACCGCACTTTTTCTAAATCTTCAGCTGTATCCACACCAACAGCCGGAACTTCTTTCGCCAATTCCACATGGATACGCTCACCGTACCACAATACACGGAGTTGCTCTAATTTCTCTAAGTTTTCTAACTGCGTTGGTGCCCATTGCACATATTGTTTAATAAAGCCTGCACGATAAGCATAAATACCAATATGACGAAGATACGCATCAGCCAGTTGTGCCTTTGAGGTATCCGCTAATTGCATAAATTGATCACGATCGTAAGGAATCACTGAACGAGAGAAATATAAAACGTAGCCATCTTTATCGGTGACGACTTTCACGGCATTTGGATTAAATAACTCTTTCGCTTCGTGAATTTTTACTGCAAGTGTCGCCATATTCACGTTAAACTTCGCTAAATTCTCTGCCACTTGACTCACAATAACGGGTGGAATTAACGGCTCATCCCCTTGAATGTTTACAATAATTTCATCATCAGCAATACCAAGCTTACTTACCACTTCCGCTAAACGCTCAGTACCAGAATTATGTGCTTCTGATGTCATACACACTTCTGCCCCAAAAGCTTTTGCTGCCTTTTCAACTTGTTCGTTATCTGTGGCAATAATGACTCGGCTCGCGCCTGATTGTTGAGCTTTCTCAAAAACATGTTGAATCATGGGTTTACCGGCAATATTCGCTAAAGGTTTGCCTGGTAAGCGGCTCGACGCAAAACGAGCAGGGATAATAACTGTAAATGACATAAGTATTCCTTATTCTTTTAATGTTTCGGCTTTTTCTGCCAACAAAACCGGCACGCCGTTTTCAATAGGATACGCCACTTGCTCAAAAGGGCAAATGAGCCGTTGATTTTCTTGATCGTATTTCAATCTTGCCAAACATCGAGGGCAAGCAATCACTTCTAATAATCGAGGATTAAGTTTCTCACGCATATTTCTCTCGAATAGGGTTAAACCAAATGACGGATTTTTTCCCACAATTGTGGAAGTTTTTGGCCTTGGTTTTCAGCCTCAACAATCTCCGCATCAACTGGAACATACCACCAATTCTCTTTAGCAAAAGCTTGGCATTTTACTGCGTCCTTTTCGGTCATAAAGAGCGGTTGGTTTTCAGCGAGTTTTTCTAATAATTGCGGTTCAAAATGTTGATGATCTTGAAAAGCTTTCGTATTTTCTAAACGAATATTTAAATTTTCCAACATCGTGAAAAAACGTTGTGGGTTACCAATTCCCGCGATGGCTAAACCTTGAGTAAACTCACTTAGTAAGCGTTTTTCTGCCGTCACTAAATTAATTGCATAATGAGGAACTAATTGCATAATGGCATCAGAATAAGCATTTTTTCCACCATTGGTAATCACAAAGTCCACATTTTTTAAACGACTTGGTAACTCACGCAAAGGCCCAGCAGGTAGCACAAAGCCGTTCCCTAAAGCTCGCTCTGCATCCATCACAACAATTTCAATATCACGTCGCAACTTATAATGTTGTAATCCATCATCAGAAATAATGAGATCGCAATCCTGTGTTTTCAAAAGTAATTCAATAGCTTGTTGACGATTCGGTGAAATCACCACGGGTACACCTGTTCTTTTAGCGATTAGAACAGGTTCATCGCCCCTTGAACAGGATCTGTTTTAGGTGTAACAAGTAAAGGATAGGTTTTAGATTGGCTACCATAGCCACGAGAAATCACGCCTACACGCAATCCTTGTTTTTGCAATTCTTCAACTAACCAGACAACGACAGGGGTTTTACCATTTCCACCAACAGAAAGATTGCCGACAATAATGACTGGTTTCGGGGATTTATAAGAGGATAAGATATTAAGAGAAAACAGTGCTCGGCGAATTTGGCTAATCAACCAAAATAGCAGTGAGAAAGGAAGGAGCAACCAAGCTAGCTTTGAATTAGAGTACCAAAAAGGCATTTCATTTATCCTATATTGATTTTGGGCGAACACATTGGTTCGCCCTTATTATTTTATCCGCTAAACTGCATACTGTGTAATTGTTTATACGCACCATCAAGCGCTAATAAATCTTGATGCGTACCACATTCTTTAATTTCACCGTGTTCAATGACTAAGATTTCATCGGCATTTTCAATGGTTGATAAACGATGCGCAATCACCAATACCGTACGATCTTTTTTCAGCTCTTCTAATGCAGACTGAATCGCACGTTCAGATTCGGTATCGAGAGCAGAAGTCGCTTCATCTAAAATTAAAACCGGTGAATTACGTAATAACGCACGAGCAATGGCTAAACGCTGACGTTGACCACCAGAAAGACTTGCACCATTCTCACCAATAACGGTATCAAAACCTTGTGGAAGTTTCTCGATAAACTCTAGGGCATAAGCCGCTTTTGCTGCTTCGATAATTTCTTCACGCGTGTATTTATCTTCTGCTGCGTAAGCAATATTATTGGCAATCGTATCGTTAAATAAATGCACTTGTTGAGAAACAACAGAACAATTCTCACGTAAATTAGATAAACGATAATCTTGAATCCTCACGTCATCTAATAAAATCTCGCCCTCGTCAATATCGTAGAAACGCGTCACCAAATTGGCAATCGTTGATTTCCCCGAACCTGAGCGCCCCACTAATGCCACAGTTTTGCCTGCGGGCACATAGAAAGAAATATTATTTAAGGCTTTTTCTTCCTTACCATCATAAGCAAAACTCACATTTTTAAATTCTAAATCACCTTTTGCGGGTTCGGCTTTATACATGCCATTATCTTTCTCTGTTTCCAAATCTAAGATCGCAAATAATGTCTGACAAGCCGCCATACCGCGTTGGAATTGTGAGTTCACATTCGTCAAAGATTTTAACGGACGCATCATCGCTAACATGGAAGAAAAAACCACCGTAAAAGAACCCGCTGTTAAATTATGATCAGCAATTAAAGGCGTGGTCGCCAAATAAAGTACCGCAGCTAACGCTAAAGAGGCTATCACTTGCACAACAGGATCTGAAATCGCATCAGCAGTCACCATCTTCATACCTTTGCGACGCATATCGTTACTGACTTTATCGAAACGCTCTTCTTCAACTAATTGTCCACCAAAAGAAAGCACCACTTTATGCCCTTTCAGCATTTGTTCCGTTGCAGAGGTTAATTCCCCCATAGAGTCTTGCATATTTTTACTGAGCTTACGAAAAATCTTAGACACCATGCGAATCAGCACTGCAATAATCGGGCCAATCACGAAAAGTACAAGTGTTAATTCCCAACTCGTATAGAACATCACAACAAGCAACGAAATTAAATAGGCTCCTTCGCGAACAATCGTCACTAATGAGCTAGATGAAGAGTTCGCTATCATTTCTGAATCATAGGTAATACGAGAAAGCAATTTGCCTGTTGAATTACGATCAAAAAAGCTCACTGGCATAAACATTAAATGTTTAAACAAACGGCGGCGCATAATCATCACTACTTTACCGGATACCCACGCCAAGCAATAGCTAGAAATAAAGTTAGTCACACCACGCAATATAATCATGCCAACTACAACAAACGCCATCATTTTCAAGAAAGAATGATCGGCTTTACCAAAACCGTCATCGAGCAAAGGCTTAAGCATATAAATCAAACCTGAATCAGCCAAAGCATTAAAAATTAAAGCAAAGGCAGCGACTAACAAACCTGATTTAAAAGGTGAAATCATCGGCCATAAACGCTTAAAAGTTTGCGAGGTTGAGAAATCTTTATCTTGCATAGTTTGTTCTTGTATCACATTGTCTTAATAAAAATTGGCTGCATTGTACCTGTTATTTCGGGGATAATCCAATTACACGGGCAAACCAAGGTGAAAAATCCCCTCTCGCCTTTTCAATTTCAATCCCTTTTTCAGTAAAATTTAACCTTATATGACCTGAAATAGCCGTATTTTCGACCGCACTTTGATAACGATTTAGCCGTTCAATCACGGTTGGATGAGGAAAATTCCACGCATTCCATCGTCCACTTGAAATTAAGGCTATATCCGGTTTTGTCTGCGCCAGTAAAATCTCGCCAGTTGAAGTTTTACTACCATGATGTCCTACCTGTAACACGTTAATCTTGCCTAGTTTTTCAGCAAAAGATCTTTCTGTTGCCACATCCGCATCACCGGTTAAAAGAATTTGATACTGTCCATCCGTGAATAAAATCACGCAAGATTGAGGATTCTCCGCCCTGTCTGTAATTTGCGCTGGTGAAAGAATTTTAAAATCAAGCCCTCGCCACTGCCATTGTTTCCCCTGAAGACAAAAAGTGTGGTGCGTTTCGCCATAGTTTTTACGAGAAGGTGTGATTAGTTCAACTTCTGGGTATGCAGCTAAAATCGCTTTAGCACCGCCTGAATGATCATTATCATCATGGCTTAAAATCAAGGTTTCAAGTTCAATGCCTTCCCGTTGAAGATAAGGTAATATCTCTAATTCCGCCATAGAAGAGCTACCTATTCCACTCTGCCATGCGGGCCCTGTGTCATACAATACACCTTTCCCCTCTTTCACAATTAAGGTTGCTAAACCTTGTCCCACATCTAACGTATCTAACTGCCATTTGGGTTTCGTGAAATATCGATATCCTAGCGTACTCATACACATACTAAAAATAAGAATTACGCCCAATAGAGCTTGTTTATAATCTTTTGCTGATAAGATTTTTGTATGATTTAACGTGAAAAATCGACTCGATTTTAACGGTGTATTTTTTGTTTTCCCTTGAGATGCAAAATACAATCCACATAACATTCCGCCAAAAACAAGGCTTAAAAGTGCGGTCAGAATGAGAGATAAATTAATCGAAATCGGCATATACGAGCCTTGGAAAAAACTGAGGCATTGTGTAATACCTTGAGCAATCACATTTGCAAAATGCCAAGAAGAAAATGCACCATGGGTTAATACAGCAAAGAGAATCAAGGGTACAAGTAAGAAGCTATACAAGGGCACTGCGATTAAATTTGCTAAGAATCCATCTAATGCCAAGCCATTAAAAAAGAAAAGCTGAATGGGCGTGAATAAAACCAGCAGCCCAAGCTGTAAATGAAACAAGCCAAAAATCCACCGCACTTTGCTAGATAATTTTTTATGTTGCCACTCCATTATTGATAAGGGAACATATCGGTACCATACAATCAAACAGGTAACAGCACCAACTGAAAGCCAAAAGCTGACCGAAAGTGGCATAAGCGGATCACAAAACAGTAAAAATGCCACCACCAAACACAGCATTTGCGAAGGCGCGTAGTATCGCCGAGAACATTGAAGGATTGCAATAAAAAGCAATGCCATCATTGCACGAAAGGTTGGTAAACTAAATCCGGCTAAATAGGCGTAACCTAAGGCAATCAACACACCAAAGCAAAGCGGAAACCATGGCGAAATAAAGCGTGTTGGCAAGAGTATTTGCAATAATCGAGCAAAGAAAAAACCTAAGCCCATTGCTAAACCGATATGGAGTCCTGAAATAGCAATTAAATGTGCTGTATTCGTTTGTTGGTAAATCAGCCATGTTTTATCATCCAACCAAGCTCGCTCACCAAATGCCAATGCGATAAGTAAACCTTGTAAAGAAAGCCCTTCTGTCTGTTTGAGGCTATTCTGTAAAAAATGTGTGCGGAAAGAAAAATCGTCTCCAATTTTGACCGCTCTTTTCACATTTCCTACGGCAATAATCCTTTTAGAAAAATACCATTGCTGCCGATCAAATCCGCCATGATTTAATCTCGCCGAAATAGGGCGAAGCTTTACATCCACCCGCCAAATTTCACCTACTTGTGGCTTTTCTAGCGCTTTCCAATTAATAAAAATTTGTTGTTCTTTCCCATCAAATAAAGACGTCGTAGCAACCAACGTTTGATAATCTTGCTGATGAAGAATTTCTGAGATGTGGAGTTCTAACGTGATTTTATTCGGTAAACTGGAGATTTTTTCTGCTTGAGTCAATAACGACAAGGCTTGTGAATGCACGTAAGCTAAGGCAAGCAAAAAGCAAATGCCGTTAATGCAAAAATTTCTGACTTTAAAATAATTGAACCAATGGAAACAAAATGCGGTCATAACCAACAATAAAATGCTCAGCCCTGCTCGTTGCCAGGTCAACAGTAAAAAATCAGGCACGATAAGCAAAGAAAAGGCTGAAATGATGAGCATGATACACAGTTGAAATAGCGTGAGTTTCATTTGGAGTGTGATTTATCGCGAGAAAATAAGGCAACCTAGCCTTAACCTCATAAATAAACAAATAATTACGCCATTTTTTGCGATCTCGATCGCAAAATTTAAATTTCCAGGCTAAATTTATTTGCTAAATAGATGAAGTTCTGCTATTTATATCGCCCTTAAAATAACTAGGTTCTTATGTCAGCTATTTTTAGTAATAAGAACTAATCACAAAAACAAGACAGGACGTCATTAAATTCTGTACTATTATTAGGAGTTATCAATGTCTAAGGCATCTCTAAGTTTGCTGGATTTAGCCGGTGTTACACCTTATCAACCTAAGAAAGATGAGGAATACATGAATGAAGATCAAATTCTTCATTTCAGAAAAATTTTAACTGCATGGCATGAGCAAATTGTGGAAGAAGCATCAAGAACTGTTGCTCATATGCAAGATGAAGCGTCAAACTTCCCAGATCCTGCTGACCGTGCGACCCAAGAAGAAGAATTCAGTCTTGAATTACGTAACCGCGATCGCGAGCGTAAATTAATGAAAAAGATTGAATATACATTGAAAAAATTGGACACCGATGATTTCGGTTATTGCGATTCTTGTGGGGAAGAAATTGGCATTCGTCGCTTAGAAGCACGTCCTACGGCTGATCTTTGTATCGATTGCAAAACCCTTGCTGAAATTCGTGAAAAACAAGTCGCAGGTTAATTGATTCAAATAACCCAATGAAAAAGTGCGGTCAAAAATAACCGCACTTTTCGTGTTTTTATCAAATGCGCATTTAACACAGAGAATGGAGTAAATTATTCTTACTTATATAAAAAATTTATTTGGTAAAAAAACTAAAAAAGAAACTGAAACCAATATAAATTCGCCTGTCCCAAAAACGGCGCCCAAAACTGAAAAACCAAACGTTTCAAAAGCAGAGCGTTCACAACCCAAGATCGCCCCGTCCTCTTCTCACCACAAAAAAACGAACACCCAAGCGCATCGTCACGACAAACATATCGTTAAAGCCTCTCATTTTGGTATTAACCCACGTATGTTTAGCCGTAATGCCATTACCGTGGTAGAAAAATTGCAACGTCAAGGTTATGACGCTTATATCGTTGGTGGTTGTTTGCGTGATTTATTGTTAGGTAAACACCCAAAAGATTTTGATGTAGCAACGAATGCACGCCCCGAGCAAATTCAAGCGGTATTCCAACGTCAATGCCGTTTAGTTGGTCGTCGTTTCCGTCTTGCGCATATTATGTTTGGACGCGATGTGATCGAAGTGGCCACATTCCGTGCTAGCCATTCGGATGCACGCAGCGAAAATCAAGCGAAACAAAGCGATGAGGGAATGTTACTGCGTGATAACGTGTATGGCACCATTGAACAAGATGCGGAGCGTCGTGACTTTACCGTAAACGCCCTTTACTACAATCCGCAAGATAATACGCTGCGTGATTACTTCAACGGAATTGATGACCTGAAAAACGGAAAATTACGTCTGATTGGCGATCCTGTAACCCGTTATCAAGAAGATCCTGTGCGTATGCTACGCTCTGTGCGCTTTATGGCGAAATTGGATATGTTCTTGGAAAAACCAAGTGAACAGCCCATTCGTGAGCTTGCACCATTGCTGAAAAATATTCCACCGGCGCGTTTATTCGATGAAAGCTTAAAATTATTGCAGTCTGGCAATGGTGTAAAAACCTATAAATTACTTCGCCAATATGGCTTATTTGAACAGCTTTTCCCAAGCTTAACGCCTTATTTCACCGAAAAAGAAGACAGCCTTGCGGAACGCATAATTTTAACGTCGTTAAATTCAACAGATGAACGTATTGCCGATAAATTACGCATTAATCCAGCCTTCTTATTTGCGGCATTCTTCTGGTATCCATTGCGCGAAAAAGTGGATGTGTTGAAAAATGAAGGTGGTCTAAACAATCACGATGCTTATGCCCTTGCAGGCAATGAAGTGCTTGACCAATTATGCCGTTCATTAGCCGCACCACGTCGTCACACCTCTGTCATTCGTGATATTTGGATGTTGCAATTACAATTGCTTAAACGTACCGGTTCTCACCCTGCTCGCACGATGGAACATCAAAAATTCCGTGCAGCCTTTGATTTATTGGCGATGCGTGCTGAAGTGGAAGGCGGTGAAACCGTTGAACTCGCAAAATGGTGGCATGAATACCAACTCAGCAATCAAGAACAACGTCGCCAATTGGTTCAAGAGCAACAAAAATTGCATCCAGCGCCGAAGAAAAAATATTACCGCAGACGTAAACCTAAGGCGGCTAACTAATGGTTCAAGTATATATCGCCCTTGGCAGTAATTTAAATACGCCTACAGAACAATTAAATTCCGCATTAGAGGCAATTTCTGCGCTACCTAATACCGAATTAAAATCGGTCAGCGGATTTTATCAAAGCAAACCATTAGGCCCGCAAGATCAACCAGATTATGTAAATGCAGTAGCAATGATCGAAACCACTCGCCCACCGTTAGCTTTGCTTGATGAATTGCAACGTATCGAAAATGAACAAGGTCGCGTGCGTTTACGTCGTTGGGGTGAGCGTACACTGGATTTGGATATTCTGCTTTATGGTGATCAAATCATTCAAAATGAACGCTTAACCGTGCCTCATTACGATATGAAAAATCGCGAATTCGTGATTGTGCCGCTTAATGATATCGCACAAGATTTGTTTTTACCGGAAGGCGAAAAAGTCGCTGATTTAGTGAAAGCCTTTGAAAATCATCAAATGCATAAAATCAAAAACAGCGAAAAAATTGACCGCACTTAACTCAAAACAAAAGGGCTGATATTCACTATCAGCCCTTCTTTTTTACCTATCAAATTAGGCGGCAACAGAAACAAAGATTTCAGTGCCGATAATCACACAAATAAAACCAACCAACATTGGGACAGACATACGTTTTACGATTTCAAATGGTGAGATTTTTCCCATACCGGATACCACCACAACCACACCAGAAACTGGTGATAAACCACGACCTAGGTTAGAGGCTTGTAACATTGGAATGGTTAAGAACGCTGGGTTGACGCCAATTTGAGTGGCTAATTAGCGATTGAATTGGCAGTTGTAAATCAGTTCAATACGAAAATTGGAGATAGAGCACAAAAAGAGTTTTGGGGAGAAAGTGCGGTTGGTTTTGGAGGGATTTTTGAAGTTAAAAAACGTTTGAGAAAACGACCGCACTTTTTTAAAAACAGAACGATGGTTCAAGCGTCCTCGCTTGGACCAAATAAGCATAAGCGTGGACGCTTGCGTTATCTTGGGGATATTATTCTAATTTAATTAATATATTTAATTCTAAAGTATAGCCCTTATTACTTATAAAATTCTCTTTAGTAAAATTTATAATATAATTATCCACTTCCATTGAGAAAGGAATTTTCATCAAACACTCACTTGCTTGAATAGAAGTGCTCTTTGTTGAATTAACTAGTAAATGATCAAATACTTTTAAAATAACATTCTTTGTAGACTCTGATATCGATACATTATTAATATCCACTTTTAATTTTAATTCACTAACAATATTTTCATCCCCATATATATAATATGTAATTATATCTGAAAACAAATTTTCTTGTTCTATTAGTAATGGTCTACTATATGCCCACCATTTATCATCACAGCCTGAATGATAATCATTAGTTACCAAATTATCCTTTTCTAGAAAATTTCTAGCCAAATATGGAGACCATCCTTTATTTGAAGAAACAAAAGGAGGATTAGATTCTAGATCTTTTAATTTCTTTATATCACATACACTTTTTTCTAAATCAACTTTACTTCTCACCTGGTTAAGTCTGAGATTTCTGTTCCATCGTCTTAAGTAATCAACATTTAACTTAAACGATTTTAAACTTAATTTTTTTGCATATTTAAATAGGTCGTCATCATTAAAATATATTTTCAATGATGAAAACACTCTCTCATACTCCATATATATAGATAAGGAATATAAAAAAGGAATACATATTAAAGATAGAATTACTGGCAAAAATAATTCTATAACATTACTCAATAACCAATTAGCATTAAATAAACCAATTGATAAATATATTGAATGTAAAAAATATGCAACCATCCAAAAAACCAGAATGATATTAATAAGAAGTTTTATCTTAACATCATTCTTACTCAAACTATTATAGTTAACATATACGAACAATAATACTGAGATAGGAATCATAATAAACTCTATAAAAAATGAAAAAGAATGGAGCTCAATAACAAATGTCAAAAAAACACCAATATTAATATTTTCATTAAGCAATGATAAAAAATATTTCTTTTTATCCTCAGACTTACTACCCCCTATAATCATTGTAATTATTGAGAATGCAAACCATGTTAAGGTTGTTTTTATATTATTCCATTGCCAAATATTCATCTCATATAAAATGAATACGCCAATGCTCATCCATATAGCAGATAAGGCTATTACAAACAAAACCTTCTTATCAAAAAAGCATTTAATTACGTTACAGAAACTATCTCTTACACTCCTATGATAATAAAATAAGTATAAATGAGATTACAATCCATATTACAGTTGCTAATTCTCTATTATTAATATCCATATTAAAAACTTAGGTAATTGAATTACCGCTAACTACTTTAAAATGTTCCAATCATATTCAAAATCCGCTTCTCCGACACCTGATACTTGGTCCCCAACTGCTGCGCAAATAAACTCACCCGCAATTCCTCGATCATATAACGAATCTCCGCCACCTCATCAGAAATCGGTTTGGATTTCGGCAGTTTGGCAAGAAGTTGTTGGTAGGCCTGTTGCACCTGTTCTACGCGTAGCATCGCCGCACGATCACGGTTTACATCTTGAGCTAATTTATCAATACGTTTATCAATGGCTTGCAGATAGCGCTGTAAATCTGGTAGGCGATCATAACCACTCTTTTGCACAAAACCGGGATAAATCAGTCCGCTTAATTGCGCCTTAATATCAGAAAAGGCAAAGGCCATCGTGAAATCCATTTTACCTTTTAAACGTTGGTTTAAGGCATGATTGAGAGAGAGGATTTGTTCCACTCTCTGCGCAATATCCACGGTCACTTCATTCAGATTTTCTCGAACAAAATCACGCAATTTTTCAAAGCCTGCTTCATCCCAAACAAAACCGCCAAAATCGGCAATCAGTTTATCCACCGCACAAGCAATACAGTCGTCAATCAAATCCAACACACGACCGAACGGGGTAAAATATAGCCCCAATTTGGCTTTATTCGGCAATTTTTCATGCAGATATTTAATCGGTGACGGTACATTGAGCAACAATAAGCGGCGCAAACCTTGTTGCATTGCTACTGCTTGCTCAAACTCTGTTTCAAACAGTTTGATACCTACGGCATCTTTTTCATCTACGATGGCTGGGAACGCTTTGACGCTGAAACCACGTTGTTTTTGTTCGTAACATTGTGGCAGCTCTGCAAAGCTCCAAATATGCAGCCCACTTTGTTCAATGCCATCGTCTGCCACGGCGGAAATGCTTTCTTGCACACGGTCTTTTAAGCTAAATTTCAGCTCGTCCAAATTCATGGATTCGGCGATTTTCTTGCCGTTTTCATCCACCACACGGAACGTCATTTTCAAATGGCTTGGGATTTGTTCCCAATTCCAATGTTCTGCTTCTACGGTGACACCCGTCATACGACGTAATTCATAAATTAGCGTATCCAATAACGGTTTCTCCAATGGCACGGCACGACTTAAAAAAGCTTGAGCATAATTAGGTGCAGGCACAAAATTACGACGATAAGATTTCGGCAGAGATTTAATCAGCGCAATCACCAATTCTTCACGCAGGCCTGGAATTTGCCAGTCAAATCCCGTCATTTCCACTTGATTGAGCAACGGCAACGGAATATGCACGGTCACGCCGTCTGCATCCGTGCCTGGTTCAAATTGATAAGTCAGTTTGAGTTTTAAATTGCCTTGATGCCAGAAATTCGGGAAATCCAACTTGCTCACTTTTTCCGCATCATCATTAATCAAGAATGAACGTTCAAAATTAAGCAATTCAGGATCTTTTTGCTGTGCCTTTTTCCACCAGGTATCAAAATGTTTTTGAGAGACAACTTTTGTGCCAATACGCTGATCGTAAAATTCAAACAGTGTGCGATCATCCACCAAAATATCGCGGCGGCGACTTTTGTGTTCCAACTCTTCAACTTCTCGAACGAGTCGTTGATTTTCTTTGAAGAATTTATGCTTGGTATTCCAATCCCCTTCCACCAAGGCAGATTGAATAAAGATCTCACGGCTCACTATTGGGTCAATCGAGCCATAATTCACCGGTCTGGCTGCTACAATCGGCACGCCATATAGACTCACTTTTTCATCGGCAATCACAGCGCCACGAGATTTTGACCAACGGGGTTCTGAATAGGATTTTTTGATTAGATGCTCGGCAAGTGGCTCGATCCATTCTGGCTCAATTTCCGCCACCATGCGCCCCCAAAGTTTGGAGGTTTCCACTAACTCTGCCGCCATCACCCATTTCGGTTGTTTTTTGAAAAGCACAGAATTGGGGAAAATTGCAAAATGGGCATTACGTGCGCCAAGATATTGTTGTTTCTCCGCTTCTTTTAAACCGATATGAGAAAGCAAACCGCTTAAAAGTGCGGTATGAATTTGCTGATATTCTGCTTTTTCGGAATTAATCGGCAAGCCCATTTCACGGACGGTTAAACGAATTTGATGATAAATATCCTGCCATTCGCGGATGCGTAAATAATTTAAGAAATCCTTTTGGCATTGGCGGCGGAATTGGTTTTTACTCAATTCTTTTTGTTGTTCTTGTAGATAACGCCAAAGATTGAGGAAAGCTAAGAAATCTGATTTTTTATCGGCAAAACGACGATGTTTTTCATCGGAAGCTTGTTGTTTTTCTTGTGGGCGTTCACGCGGATCTTGAATAGACAATGCAGCGACAATAATCATCACTTCATGCAACGCACCTTGTGAGACAGCACTCAGCAACATCTTCGCCAAACGAGGATCCACTGGGAGTTGAGCTAATTGACGGCCTGTAACTGTTAATTGACGTTTCTCACCTGATTTGGTGCGAACAATTTCAAATGCACCTAATTCTTCCAATAGTTTTATACCATCTTGAATATGGCGTTTATCTGGTGCATCGACAAATGGGAAAGCTTCAATATCATCCAAACCCAATGCCGTCATTTGCAAAATAACGGAGGCTAAATTGGTGCGTAAAATTTCAGGATCGGTAAACTCAGGACGAGAATTAAAATCCTCTTCCGAATATAAACGAATACAAATCCCTTCACTTACACGACCACAACGACCTTTACGCTGATTAGCAGATGCCTGCGAGATAGGTTCAATCGGTAAACGTTGTACTTTGGTGCGATAACTATAACGGGAAATGCGCGCAGTACCTGAGTCAATCACATATTTAATGCCCGGCACGGTCAATGAGGTTTCTGCGACGTTGGTCGCCAACACGATGCGATTTAATCCGCTCGGATGGAAAATTTTATTCTGTTCTTGCGCAGACAAGCGTGCAAAGAGCGGTAGAATTTCCGTGTGTTTTAAATTTTGCTTTTGCAAAGCTTCGGCGGTATCACGAATTTCTCGCTCACCGTTCATAAAGATCAAAATATCGCCTCGACCTTCCGCTTGCAGTTCATCCACCGCGTTAAGAATACCTTGTAGCTGATCTTGATCGTCTTCTTCCACCACGGGACGATAACGCACTTCAACAGGATAGGTTCTGCCCGAGACTTCAATAATCGGGGCATTGTTAAAGTGTTTAGAAAAACGTTCCACATCAATAGTCGCGGATGTGATGATAAGTTTTAAATCACGACGACGTGGTAAAAGCTGTTTCAGATAACCGAGAATAAAATCGTTGTTTAGGCTACGTTCGTGGGCTTCATCGATAATCAGACAAGAATATTGATTGAGAAAGCGATCGTTTTGAATTTCCGCTAACAGGATCCCGTCAGTCATTAATTTGATTTGTGTATCATCACTGATTTGATCGTTAAAACGAACCTTATAACCAACTAAACCGCCAAGCTCCGTTTCCAGTTCTTCCGCAATACGCGCCGCCACAGAGCGTGCAGCAATACGACGAGGTTGAGTATGACCAATCATGCCTAAATTGCCGAAACCTAATTCCAAACACATTTTCGGCAATTGGGTGGTTTTACCCGACCCCGTTTCCCCTGCCACCACAATGACCTGATGTTCAGAAAGCAGTTTTTGGATTTCTGCTTTGCGTTGACTAACTGGCAAACTCTCTGGAAAAATGATGGGATTTTGCACCGCACTTTTACGATTTTCTACACGTAATTGAGCCTGTTCAATCTGCATCTGGATTTCTGCGGCAACGGCTTGTTGGGCCTCTTGGCTTTTAATTTTTCCAATACCATGAATGCGGGCGGATAAACGACGTTGATCCACCAGCATAATATCCTTGAGTTTCGAAAAGAGAGATTGTTGTATCGGATTTAATTCACGTTTGACTGATTTGTTCTTCATACTGATTTACTTTTAAAACCACCGTAAGCCAAGCAAAGCCAAGCAATTAAAAATAACGTACCGCCAATCGGTGTCACCCAAACGAGGAATTTGCCTGCACCAAGCGCAAGTGCATAAAGGCTACCGCTAAAGAGCAGAATACCGTACGCCCAAGTCCCTGCAGCAAGATTAACTATTTTGTTTGCAACCAATGATTCACGGCATAATTGCAAAATGCCAATCGCTAAAATCGCAATGGTGTGGAACATTTGATATTTTACACCCGTTTCAATCCAGGCTAATTCTTTAGGTTCTAAAACCTTGCTTAATCCATGTGCCGCAAAAGCACCAATCGCCACACACAAAAAACCGCTTAATCCCGCGATAAATAACCATTTGTTTTTCATTTAAATTTTCCTATTAATACCGCTAAAATCCCTGCAGCGATTAAAGGTCCCACCGGAATACCGCCCAAGAAAGACACACCAATAATCGTACCAATTAATAACCCTGTGACTAAAACAGGTTGTTCACTCATTAATGGCACGCCTTTCCCCGCGAGCCATGCGACGAATATTCCCGTTGCAATAGACACACCCATTTTCCAGTTTAAAAATGAACTTAAATCTGGAAGCTGAATTTTTCCCGACACTAACGGTGCAAGCACACCAATCGTTAAGATGATGATCCCGATTTTGACACCGTATTGTTCGAGTATGGGAATGTATTTGGATAATAAGGTTTGCTGCATAATTAACAGCACAGCGGCTGAGATGGTAATCGCACTATTTTGGCTAATTAAACCTAAAACAATTAAGAAAACCAATAACAACGCGACCATATTGAATTGTAATGTCATAGTACCTCTAAAGTGCGGTCAAAAAAACGTAGGTTTTTCAACGTTGGCTTTGCCAACGGCCCCACAAGGGGTGAACAAGCGAACGGGTGAGCTTGTGAATAAAAAACTGACCACTTTTATGCGTGTAAAGTTTTTGTAAATTATACCAATTTCTTGCTTTTCTGTGTTTTTTTATTTAGTGAAAAAAGGCTAGAATACAAGTCAACTTTCTTCTCATACTCCCTGTTTTTACTAAGGTTTTTTGCCCTATGTCGAATGTCGTCAGCCCTGAATTAATTAAAACTGTTGTCCTGCTTGCTACCAGTGTCACTATCGTGCCGCTTTTTAAGCGCATTGGCTTAGGTAGCGTATTAGGTTATTTAGTAGCGGGTTGTTTAATTGGTCCTTCAGTGTTTGGAATGATAGAAGATGCTGAATCAGTTCTCCATATGGCAGAACTGGGGGTGGTGATGTTCTTATTCATTATCGGTTTGGAGATGCACCCAGAACGTTTATGGGCGATGAGAAAAGCAATTTTCGGGCGAGGTTTTCTACAAGTCGGGCTATGTGGTGTTCTGCTTACCTTTGCGGGTATCTATATTTTAAATCTTCCTAAAGAGGTCGCATTTATTGCGGGTATGGGCTTTACCCTTTCTTCCACCGCTATTGTTATGCAAGTATTAGAAGAACGCGGGATTACGAATACACCAAAAGGCCAACGCGTTATTTCTACCTTAATTTTTGAAGATTTATCCATTGTACCACTATTGGCTTCTATTGCCTTTTTAACGCCTGAAACCAAACATATTGAACATCACACAAACTGGACATCTATTGCTATTGCACTCGGTGCCGTTGTCGGTTTAGTGGTTGCGGGTAAATGGTTAATGAATCCAATTTTCCGTTTGATTTCCAAAGCTCATATTCGTGAAATGATGACAGCAGCTGCTTTGCTTGTGGTATTAGGTGCGGCATTAGCCATGGAAGCGAGTGGCCTTTCAATGGCAATGGGCGCATTCGTTGCGGGGGTAATGCTTTCAGAATCCGCATTCCGCCACCAATTAGAAGCCGATATTGAACCATTCCGTGGTTTATTGCTCGGTCTCTTCTTTATGGGCGTGGGAATGTCGCTTGACCTCAGCTTAGTCTTCAATGATGCAGTTTGGTTGTTAGGTATCGTATGCCTTTACATCATCGGCAAAGCCTTAGCCGTTTATACCGTGGCACGTATTACGAAACTAGACCGCACTGAATCCGTTGGACGAATGACCATCATGGCACACGGTGGTGAATTTGCATTCGTACTCTTCTCTGCAGCGACTACTGCAGGCGTGATGACAAAAGATCAAAATGCGACTTTTACCGCTGCGGTCATTATCTCGATGTTATTCTCCCCACTAATTGGTTTATTGATGCGTAAAATCAACCAACGCAAATCAGCGAATCAAGAGGAAAAAGTCGATACTAGCGATCTCGACCCAATTGTTGATTTAGAAGATAGCGTGCTCGTAATTGGTTTTGGTCGTTTCAGCCAAATCGTGTGTCAATCGCTTCTGGTTCGTGGCATTAACGTATCGGTGATTGACCGTAATATCGAAAACATCCGTGCAGCAGCCAAATTTGGTTTTAAAGTCTATTACGGTGACGGTATTCGCCTTGATGTTTTACGTGCAGCGGGTATCGAAAAAGCTAAATGTGTTGTCATCGGGATTAACGATACACAACGTATTGAAAACATCGTTCAGAATTTGAAAGATGCTTATCCGAAACTCCCTATTTTGGCGCGAACTTATGACCGCAAAACAACCGTGAGTCTTATTAAGCAAGATGTAGACTTTATCGTGCGTGAAACCTTTGAATCTGCATTGACGCTCAGTCGTGCAACACTAATGCAATTAGGTATCAATAAAATTGAAGCTGATGAGGTCATTGCAGAAGTTCGTTACTTAGATCAAGAACGATTGAATGAAGAAGTTTTACATGGTTTTTCTACAGACATCATCCGAAAATATTGGATGCCAAAACCTTTCATTAAACCACATTCTGATGCTGAAGCACTCAATGAAGAAACGGCTGAGATCTTAGAAAAAGAAGATGACACCAATGACGAAGCAGCAGTTGAAACCCTTCTTCATGATGATTCAGAAACAGAGAAACAAAAAGAAGTCGAATAATAAAAAAGCCCGATAAATCATTATCGGGCTTTTTTATTAGGCTTTCAGTGTTACAATCCAGCAATTATGGATTTGTTTATTACGCTCAAAATCAAGCGGTAAAGTTTTCGCTGAAATTTCGACCGCACTTAATCCCAATTCATCTAACGCCTCAAAGTCCATTTTAAAACTACGTTTATTGTTCGAGAACACGACGGTGCCGTTATGGCGTAAAATACGTTTGAGATTACGCATCAATTTAATATGGTCACGTTGCACATCCCAACTATCTTCCATACGCTTAGAATTCGAGAATGTTGGCGGATCCACGAAAATCAAATCAAACTGTCGATCACATTTCTCTAACCACTGCAAACAATCTGCTTGTATGAGCTTGTGCTGTTTGCCTTCGATATCATTTAAAATCAGGTTTTGCTCTGCCCAGTTTAAATAGGTGTTCGACATATCCACGGTCGTCGTCGATTTTGCCCCACCTAATGCCGCATGCACTGTTGCGGAACCGGTATAAGCAAAAAGATTAAGGAAGTCTTTACCTTTTGCCATTTCACCAAGCATTTTACGGGTTAAACGATGATCTAAGAATAATCCTGTATCCAAGTAATCCGTTAGATTCACCCAAAGCTGTGCGCCGTATTCATTCACATAGAAATATTCGCCTTTATTGGCCAATTTTTCATATTGATTCGTGCCTTTTTGTTTTTGACGGACTTTCAAAATCAGTTTATTGGTTTCAATACCGGTGACTTGTAAAGTTGCAGTCACGGCATCCAATAAACGTTGACGCGCTTTGTTTTCATCAATATTTTTGGGTGCGGCATACTCTTGCACCACAATATGATCACCATAACGATCCACCGCTACGTTATATTCCGGTAAATCGGCATCATATAAACGATACGCATCAAGGCCTTGCTGCTTCGCCCATTTTTCAATTTTCTTGATATTTTTCTGCAAACGATTCGCAAAATCCACCGCTACCGTTGAAGTGCGGTCAAATTCAAGTGGATTTTCATCCGCACTTTCTTTACGTTCTGAAATTTGATAATTCTTCTGAACACAATCTAACGGGCCATTTTTCGCTTTAAATTGACGATATGAACGCATACGCAAGCAATCAAGCAACGTAGATTCACTACTGAAAATCGATGCATTCCAACCACCAAATTCATTTTTAAGACGTTGTCCAAAGACTGAATATAGTGCAATCAACGCTGGAGTTGTGCCTAAACGCTCACCGTAAGGCGGGTTACAAATCACTGTTCCCACTTCATCTGGACTTGGATTTTTTAATGCAGCGACATCACCTTGTTTCCAATGAATTAAGTGTGCTACGCCTGCATTTTGTGCGTTCTTTTGCGCTTTTTTCAGTACGCGATGATCGAGATCGAAGCCATAAAAATGCGGTTTTAGATTTTGATTAAAATAAGTTTCAGCTTGCTGTACCGCTTCTGCTTTCACCTTATCCCAAGCATCTTGATTATGCCCTTTCCAGCAATCAAAGCCCCAATGTAAACGATGTAATTGCGGTGCAATTTGTGCTTCCATTTGTGCAGCTTCGATTAACAAAGTACCCGAACCGCACATTGGATCCACTAATGGTGTCCCTTTTTTCCAACCTGAACGAAGCACTATCGCAGCGGCTAAGGTTTCACGTAAAGGCGCTTGCCCTGTATCTTCACGATAGCCACGTAAATGCAATGCTTCGCCACTTAAATCGAGTGAAACGACGAGTTCTTCTTTATTTAAATAAACATGAATTCGCACATCTGGATAGTCTTTATCCACATTTGGACGCGCTTTCCCTTGGCGTTCAAAATAATCCACAATGGCATCTTTCACTCGCATCGCACCAAATTGAGTGTGACGAATTTCTTGGTTTGTCCCGTTGAAATCAACAAAAAATGTGGCTTTCTCATCAAAATAACTTAACCAATCCTGCCCTGTCACAATTGAATACAAATCTAAATCACTATATACCTTGCCATTTACAATCGGTAACAAAATACGCGAAGCCAAACGTGACCATAATAAGCTGCGATAAAGTGTTTCATCATCAGCCTGAAAATGTACGCCGCCTTGTGCGATTTTACATTCTGTTGCACCAAGCTCTGTCAGTTCGACTTTTAAGAGTTCTTCAAAACCACGGGCAGTTGTGGCAAATAGTTGTTTCATGTGTTTTCTCGATAGGGAAAAATTGGGCGGATTATAGCACGAAAGTGCGGTTAAATTTGGGGATATTTCAAGAATATTCCCCCTCTTTTATAAAGAGGGGGGTAAGAGGGAGATTTTTGATTATTTACTTAAACATTGAGCATAGCTATCAGCGGTGGCTTGAAGGAAATTCGCATAAGAATTTGGACCAAGCTGTACGTTATCGCCAATAGGATCTAAACGACCAACATTAACTTTTGTACTTTGCGCAAGAGTATCAATCACTTTTGGTGTGAATTGAGGCTCCGCAAAAAGACAATTTACGCGATGTTCTTCAATTTCTTCTTTAATGTGAGCAATGGTTTTTGCACCAGGTGCCACTAATGGATTAATGGTGAAATAACCGGTTTGATTTAAACCATAAGCCTCATTGAAATAGCTATAAGCATCATGGAATACAAAGAAGCCTTTATCTTTAAGTGGGGCTAATTGCGCTTTGATCTTATCGTTTTGCTCGGTCAGAGTACGGTTAAAATCGGCTAAGTTTTTCGCGATGAGCTCTTTTTTATCCGGATATTGTTCTGTTAATTTATCCGCCACTTTCTGTGCCACAATTTGACTAATGGCTGGAGAATACCATAAGTGCCAGTTCACACTTAACCCATTTTCATCTACATCGTGGTGGTGATCGTGATGCTCATGAGCATGTTCGTGTTTATGATCGTGTCCATGCTCATGTTTATGGTCGTGCCCATGTTCATGTTTATGATCATGGCTGTGGCCATGCTCGTGTTCATCCCCCTCATGATAATGCTCATGATGAACTTTACTTAAAAGCGGTTTAATTTCTGGAATCTCAGAAATATTGATGACTTTTTTGCTATCAATTTGGCTAATTGGTTTTGCTAAAAAAGCATCAATATCTTCACCAACCCAAAGCACTAAATCCGCCGATTTCACTTTTTGCACATCTGAAAGTTTTAAGCTGTAATCATGAGGAGAAGCACCAGCAGGCACTAAAATTTGCGTATCCGTTACACCATTAGCAATAGACGATGTAATAAAACCGAGGGGTTTTACGGATGCCAATACATCTGCATTTGCCATCATTGGAAGCGTTAAAAGTGCGGTAGAAATTGCACTCATTTTTAATACTTGTTTCATTTTTGTTTCCTTACTTTTATTGGGAATTATTCTCAAAGCCAACATAGACTACGCCTTTTTGATAAAATTGCAACATTTCAAATTAAAAAAATGAAGTGATATTTCTTCATCTTATTGAATACTTTTATTCATAAAGAAAAAGCAACGTTTTCACGTTGCTTCATTTCTTTATTTTAATAACTTGTCTATTACCCTAGAAACGGCAAAAAATCCAAAAGTTGCAGTTATCATGGTTGCTGCACCAAAGCCATTTGCACAATTCATGGTGGCTGATACTTCACAGCCATCACCCATTTTAGGGAAAATCAGAGGCTGACTAGAAAACACCGCATCAACTGCGAACTTACGTTGTGGATTTTGGGTAAAATTAAAATCCTTACGTAAAACTGACCGCACTTTTGCCAATAATGGATCTTGGATCGTTTTGCTTAAATCGGCTATTTGGATTTTGGATGGATCTGTCTGACCACCTGCGCCCCCAATAGTAATAATCTTGATTTTATTACGTTTGCAATAGGCAATCATCGCCGCTTTAGTTTTTACATTATCAATGGCATCAATGACATAATCATAGCCACGATTTAAGTATTCGGCTTGATTATCCGGTGAGATAAAATCATCGATAATATTCACCACACATTCTGGATTAATCAACTTAACGCGCTCTGCCATCACTTCCGTTTTAAGCTTACCAATATTGCCGCTTAATGCAGGAAGCTGACGATTAATATTAGTGACACAAATATCATCCATATCAATCATGCTAATCTGCCCTACGCCACTTCGCGCAAGCGCTTCCACCACCCACGAACCTACGCCGCCAATACCAATGACGCACACATGAGCCTGACGCAAACGCGCCAAGCCTTCTGGTGTATAAAGGCGACCAATGCCGCCAAAACGTTGTTCGTAGTTATCGACACGAGCCATTATTGTAGTACCCAAACACGTCCATAGTGTTTTGATAAACCAGCAATGTGACCTGCTTGATCGCCAATACCACGGTATAAGTCAAAGTGGTGACCATTTACCGCGCCGCCCACATCAAGCGCCACCATTAAGTGTAATTTGTGTGTGCCCATCCAGTTACCATTGTTATCAATATCTGGCACTTCAACCAATAATACGGTACCAGAAGGAATGACATTGCGATCAGAAGCAACAGCAGCCATAGGCACTAAAGGTACACCAGCTGAACCTTTTACTTTACCTGTTGGATCGTTTTTAAAGAAAACATAAGATGGATTACGTTCTAATAATTCCTGTACACGAGATGGGTTTGCTTTACCCCATTCACGAATCGCTTGAATAGACATTTTTTCTTTTGGAATTTCACCATCTTCTACTAACAAACGGCCAACCGCTTGATACTTATAACCATTTTGTCCTGCATAGGCTAAATAATTTAAATTTCCATCGCCGTAATCAACATAACCACTACCCTGTACACCAAGTAAGAAGTTATCCATCATTGAATCACTATAAGCAAGCTCTAAGCCTTTTCCTGCCAATGCACCATTATAAATTTCCGCACGGCTATAACGTTTATAACTTGGCATCGCATAAATTGGGTATTGGTATTTGCCTTGTGCCATACGGCGAGCATGAATAACCGGCGAATAATAACCCGTCATCAAGACATTTTGGTAACCATCAAAACCTTTCATAATTTGAGGATTAATGCCATATTGTGCTAATTCATTCACATTGGCTCCTGCAAGTACCCAGTTAGTGATTTTGCCATAATTAGCAGCAAAGCGATTAGTAATTGAGTTTGAATAGCCGCGTACGTTAGAAAGCTGCGTTAAAAAATCACCTTGGTTTACAACCGCACTTCTGTTATCCACAGAAGCCACTGGGCTTAAAATAGCTTGTTGATAATTACGTCCGCTATACTTTGCCCCAAATTTTTGTGGATCATCACCTGTCGCGGTACGCGGTACGCTTGAATTATTTTTTGAAGAGACTTTACTTGGTGCTGAACCACATGACGCAAGCACCGAAACTGCCGCCATTACAGAGAGCATTTTTACAGCGAGATTTTGACGAAATTTCATTCTTATTTTCCTAAATTAAACTAACTAATACAAAGTTGCATACGCTATCAAAAATTCCCTTTTAGAACTAGCACTATTTCATAAAATGGTTAATTAATATTCATTTTGTTTATTTTCTTAACAAATAGAAAGTTAAATTCAGTTTAAATCTTGCAATAATTTTTGAAACGAGTATATTACGCACTCTCAGACGCGGGGTGGAGCAGCTTGGTAGCTCGTCGGGCTCATAACCCGAAGGCCGTCGGTTCAAATCCGGCCCCCGCAACCAAATTACAAAGCACCGAAATTTCGGTGCTTTTTTGTATTCAAAGTGACTGTTTTCTATTCTAGAATGTTGCCGTCACCCCAAATTTAATCGTTCTCCTCGGCGCAGGCATGGAGGAACGTGTCATTGGATCAAGATAATAACGATCAGTTAAGTTTGTCGCAGACAATGACAGTGCAAGATTCTCATTTACTTTGTAATTCATATACGCATCAACCAAGAACACAGGTTGCCAACGTGGGTTGTCATTGCTATTGGCAAACTAGCCTGCATCACGTAAAGATTTGTTACGAGTTTCTTTCACATTAGTGTGATATACCATACGAGTGCCGACTTCTAATCGCTCATCTAAGAAACGTACACCAAGATTTGAGGTAATGCTGTATTTCGGCAAAATGGCATTTTTTAAGTAGCCGTTTTCATTACCACCATTAACACATTCAGGATAGGCTTCAAATGTATGTATATCACCTATACGACCAACATCTCGAATTGCTGAACTTTTATCGCAGAATTTATTTTTGATGTTGTAGCTAATACCGATATCACCGAAGATGCGACCTTGATTATAACGAGCGGATAATTCTATACCTTCTAAAATCCGTTTATCAAACTGCTTCATCTCATAATTAATATCACGGTCAAAAATATTTTTCGTGGTATTTTTGTACCAATTTAGGCGAATATCCGCACGGCGTAAACTTGGGAAGAAACCACGTAAATCATGCACATAGCCCACTTCAATATTTTTGCTGTGTTCCGGTTTGCGTTTATAAAGTGGCGTGAGAATATCAATGGAATAGCCAATGGTATCTTCAAAAATACTTGGCATACGTTTGGTTTCATCATAGCGCACATAAATTCTGGCGTTATCACTTAAAAATGCGGTAGCACTAAAGGAAGGTGCCCAAGCGTGATCTTTACGCTCTGCCTTTTTCATTTTTTCCCCACTGTTCTTTGGTTATTGGTGTTTTTTCTGGCGAACCGGAAAAATCAGCACCAATGTCATATAAATAATCTTCTTTCCCGGTTCATGGATGGATTACTTTTTTTTCTAACATTTCTTTTGTAATACGTCCATCCGTAAGCGGAAAATGCTCAACAGAAAAATTACCATATTCATCCCGTTCCCAATAAATGGTCTGCGTTGCTGATTCATCCCATTGACCATTATTACCACTGAGCATTGACCAACTATCATATTCCTCATCTGTGGTTGGAGTCCAGCCATGTGAAACAACATACTCATCACGATCATCAAGCCATTTTTGTAATTCTGGTGAATCATCAGCAGGTATTGGATGTAATTTTTCAAATTCTGCCTCAAGTGAAGCTCTTAAATAATTTTTTCTTTCAAAATTTATATAGTCTTGTGTTATTTCAGGGGCGACTTGTTTCAATTTTCTTACTGTAAATGGAATTCGTGATTCGGTTAATACCTCTTCCTGTTTTAAGTTTGCAATTTTTTCCTGCAAACCGCGATCTTTAGATTTGTAATGGGTATATTTCATCCCGGCAGTCAGTAATAACCAATCAGTTGGTGAATATTCAAATTTGAAGCCTGCATTAAATTCATTTCGGTTGCCTTTTCTATTTCCTGAACGAGCAGAGTTTGATACTCGGCAAATACCATGCAAATCGCCTTCCATACAGGTAAATTGTTCCCCTTCTGTTTTAGCATCAGTCTCGTATTGATTAAATGCAGTAAGTTGATATTTATCCCAAAGCTCATAAACATTGGTACTGTCTAAAGTTTCACGACGATAATTTGTCATGATGCTGAAGCGAAGTTTTGGACTTAGTTCCGTGACATTGCTAAAGGTTATTCCCATATGATTATCACGGGCAAATTGCACTTGCGCGGGTTGAGTATTAAAAATCCCATCAATATTTTTAAATTTAGGGTTTTTCATATATTCCTTTATTTTGCTATTAAAAATTTCGTAAAAACGATCTTTTATACGTTTATATTCAACGGGATCTTTCACTTGATCTAATTCATAGGCTTTATCACCAAACTCATTTGCGAGATCAATTTGAGATAAAGTACCAATCATTTGAGTATTATAATCACTAAAAAGTACATCGCCCGGTGAGCCGCCTGATGTATTAGTTGCCGTATCATTTTTTACTGCCCAGATACCTATTTTTAAATCAAGCCATTTGTTATCGGGAGGATTATAGGAAAACTCAACATTACCTGTTTTTTGTTTTACATCTGCTAGTGGCCATTGTGTGACGGTATTACGCGCAGCATAGTTATAGCCAAGTCGGGAAGGCATTATGTCACCATAATTTATTTGCGTGTCTCGGAAGTTCGCAGAAAGTGAAGCATATTTATTAAAGTGGAGTTTCCCCTTTAATAACCAAGATCGGCTTTCATAAGATGTATTTGGTACTTCTTCACCCGGTTTATAAATTCGAGCAATGAGTGGAATATAAGGGTCATCGGAGTTTTTATCTAAATCAAGCGGGCCGGTTGTTCCTTCACCGTATTTTTTCCCTCCCCGTTTACCGGCAAAATAATTTCCTTTGTTACGATAAGCATACGCCCCTAAGACTTCATAACCATCATCTTTTGCGGCTAACGCCAAACGTATGGCATTATCGCGTAAAGGTTTGTTTCTGCCTTTTTTTCTTGGGCTAATCCGATCATCATCTTTCAAATATAACGCCCATTCAGCTAATTCAGCACGCCCATCTGGTGAAACAAGTCGATAATCCTGACCAATAGGTACACCTTCATAAGAATGAGCCTTAATGGAATTGTTGGCAGTCTCCGTTTTAAGTTCAATACCCCATTTTTGGCCCGGTTTAATAATATCGTCAGGATTTAAAGTGGTCATACGAATCGTGCCTGCCGCACCGGAACGTAAAGAACGGTCTAAATTGGGGCCTTTTTCCACATTCACTTCACTCACTAAAAATGGATCAAGATAGTTACGATTGCTTACTCCAGAATAACCACGCCAAATGGTAATCGCCTGTTCAGTATCATCAACTAACACGGGAATCCGCCCTTGCCCCAAGAACTTCGAATAATAGGATCAATCGCACCGCCATTACGTGCATCACCACTATAGACACCCGTAATACCACTTAATAAATCAGATACAGATTGAGAATGATAAGTTTCAATTTCTTTTTTGCTTTTATATTCAGTGACATTGTTTTTACTATAAACCTCATCTTTACCCGCTAATATCTTATTTTCTGCCGTTGTATTAACATTAATGGTTTCCAATTGATTTATTTCTTCCGCTAGGGCTACTAAAGGGGTTATCCCCATAAAAGAAAAAAGCAATAAAGTTGCGGTGGTGTAATTTTTTTGAGTCATCCATCTCAACCCTCCTTAATTTAATAACGAAAATGATTATTATTATATATTAATCATTAAAAAAACCTAGCGTATAGATTGGGTTTATATTAAAAAATGAGAACAAGATCACAATTTTAATTTTTATAGAATACTAAAAAATAAAAAGGCACAATGTCGTGAAACATTATGCCTTTATCTATCAATCTTATTAGATTTGGTACTTTGTCTTATCGCCAATATCAAAGTGCAATGGCATTCGCCATTTTTGAACCGCAAGAATCAATAATAATCCGCCGACAATCAACGATAAAATTCGAGTAATCCACCCCCCTTCAAATACCCAAGCAAACCAAAGTGTGGCGACAAATGCTGGTTGTAAATTTAATAGCGGTACTCTAAAACAGAAATACTCTTTAAAACATAAACCGCCCAGTGTGACTAATGCACCACCTAACGCTAATTCATACCAACCTAAAAGCGCACATAAGAGTGCAAGCCACGTGGCAAATTGAAATGTTAAGCGGAAATGCTTTAAATAAATATGAAGCGATGATGCACAGCAAGTTGCTGCAATCAATACGGCAATTTGAGCCGGTTGAGGATACCATGTTAAAGCCAAGATGCTAAATGCCGCAATCACAAAGCCTGTGCGATAAATAATAACGGTGAGTTTATCCCAAACATCCATTGGAGATTGAATATGTGGATCAGCCATGCTATTTCCTTATTTTTGATGATAAAAAGTGCGGTCAAAAACACTCTCATTTTTGACCGCACTTTACATTGAGATTATTTTAATCTATCTAAAATCTTTTGATGAATGCCACCAAAGCTACCGTTTGACATCACAAGAATCTGATCTGTTGGTTTCGCTTCAGCCACTATCATATCCACTAATTTATCAATATTTCCTGTGTAATGTGCTGGTTGAATACATTGTCCCGCAATTTCAGCCACATCCCATGGAATATTATCTGGTTGTAGCATAAACACCGCATCAGCTCGCCCAAGTGCTGGTGCAATTTCATCTTTATGCACGCCCATTTTCATGGTGTTTGAACGAGGCTCTAATACGGCAAGAATACGTACGCCACCACCTACTTTGTCACGCAACGCAGTAAGTGTCGCCAGAATTGCTTCTGGATGGTGAGCGAAGTCATCATAAACCGTAATACCATTGACTTCCCCCTTCACTTCTAAACGACGTTTTGCATTGATAAAGCTGCCCAATGCATGACATGCATCTTCAATTTTGACACCCGCATGGTAAGCCGCCGCAATCGCCATTAAAGCATTGTGCATATTGTGCTGTCCGACAATATTCCATTTCACTTCAGCCACTTTTTTACCGTGATGGAATACGGCAAATTCAGAACAATCATTAGTAATACGTTCCGCAAACCATTCTTTATCTTTACCGATAAATTGCTGTTCTGACCAACATCCCATATTGAGGGTTTCTTTCACGCTCTGTTCATCTGCAAAAGAAAGAACGCGTCCTGTGGAAGGAATGGTTCTAATCATATGATGGAATTGACGTTGGATCGCATGAAGATCATCGAAGATATCAGCATGATCGAAGCTAATATTGTTAATGATCAAGGTTTTCGGATTGTAATGTACAAATTTAGAACGTTTATCAAAGAACGCCGTATCGTACTCATCCGCTTCAATCACAAAGAACTCACTTTCTCCTAAACGAGCAGAAGTACCAAAGTTGCCCGCAATTCCACCGATTAGGAAACCTGGTTTTAACTCATTTTGTTCTAAAATCCAAGTCAACATACCCGTTGTTGTGGTTTTACCATGTGTACCTGAAACCGCTAACACCCAACGATTACGCAATAAGTGGTCGTGTAACCATTGTGGACCTGATGTGTAAGGCAAGGCATTATCCAAAACATATTCCACGCAAGGATTACCACGCTTCATTGCATTCCCGACAATCACCATATCTGGCGCAGGCTGAAGTTGAGCTACATCATAATTGGGAATAATTTCAATGCCCTGCTCTTGTAAAAAAGTGCTCATCGGTGGGTAAACATTGGTATCGGAACCCGTTACTTTATAGCCCATTTGTTTGGCAATCATCGCAACGCCGCCCATAAAGGTACCACAGATGCCTAAAATATGAATATGTTTCATTATTCTTCTCTAGTTGCTAAAAATGCTGACTATGATAAATCAACTCAAAGATTGAGTAAATAAGGGCTGTTTACATAAACAGCCCCTTTATTATTTGATTCGGTCAAAGCCCGCTTGAAGATCAGCTATTAATTCATCTGTGTCTTCAAATCCAATATGCACACGAATTAATGAACCCGTTAATTTACGCTCAATACCTGGGCGAATTTTTGTAATTTCTTCTGGTTGATTGCATAAAATAAGCGATTCAAACCCACCCCAAGAATAAGCCATTGTGAAAAGATCAAAATGATCCATAAAGGCGGAAAGCTCTTCATCGTTTAAACGTTTATGTAATTCAAAAGAGAATAAACCGCTTGCGCCAGTAAAATCACGTTTAAAGTTTTCATGGCCTGGACAGCTTGGCAACTCAGGATGATACACTGCTTTAACTTGTGGTTGTTCACTTAACCATTTGGCCACTTTTAAACTGCTTTCATGATGTTGTTTTAATCGCACACCTAAGGTACGAATACCGCGTGCTGTTGTATAAGCAGAATCCGCATCAACCATTTGCCCCATTAAATAGGAATGTTCGCGCAATTTATCCCAAGTACGTGCATTAGCCACCGCAGTACCAATCATAATATCAGAATGCCCCACTAAATATTTCGTTCCTGCTTGAATAGAGATATCAATACCATGTTCTAATGCTTTAAATAATACGCCTGCCGCCCATGTATTATCGATCATAATGACAATTTCAGGACTCACGGCTCGAACGGCTTTAACAATCGCAGGAATATCTGGCACTTCCATTGTTAAAGAACTTGGTGACTCTAAAAATAAGACTTTCGTATTTGACTGCACAAGTTTCGCAATCTCTGTGCCTATCATTGGATCATAATAGGTCGTATCAATATGCATTTTTTTCAAAATCACATTGCAAAAATCTTGTGTCGGCTCATACGCCGCTCCTGTCATTAAAACGTGATCGCCCGTTTCTACAAATGATAAAATAGCGTTTGTTACCGCTGCAGCACCACAGGGATAAAGATAACAACCTGCCCCGCCTTCCATTTCACACATTAAATCTTGAAGTGCAAAGTGCGTTAACGTGCCACGACGACCGTAGAAAAGCTCTCCCTTGTAACGATTTTTTGTGCAATGTTTTTTATCCGCAATGGTCTCAAATACTAAAGAAGATGCGCGTTGAACCACGGGGTTAACAGAACCTTGAGTAAAACGTTTTTTACGTCCTGCATGAACCAATGTGGTCGATAAAGTATGATGTTCTGACATATATTTCACCTATAACTTAGACAATATTAATTAATTCAATAGATAAAAACAGCTGTTAAAGTGCGGTTAATTTTTTTAAAATACTACCCGCATTTTGCATCCGCAAAATTTTTATTAACATTCATATAGGAATTATGACTATGGTATTAGTAACTCGTCAAGCTCCAGATTTTACTTCCTCTGCAGTTTTAGGCAATGGTGAAATCGTTGATAACTTCAATTTCAAAAAACACATCGAAGGTAAAGCAGCGGTATTATTCTTCTACCCATTAGACTTCACTTTCGTTTGCCCATCTGAGTTAATCGCATTCGACCACCGTTATGAAGAATTCAAAAAACGTGGTGTTGAAGTTGTTGGTGTATCTATTGACTCTCAATTCACTCACAACGCATGGCGTAATACCCCAACTGAAAACGGCGGTATCGGTGCAGTTAAATATGCATTAGCAGCTGACGTTAAACACGAAATCGCTCAAGCATACGGTATTGAACATCCAGAAGCTGGCGTTGCATTACGTGCATCATTCTTAATTGACAAAAATGGGGTTGTTCGCCACCAAGTGGTTAATGACTTACCATTAGGTCGTAACATCGATGAAATGTTACGTATGGTTGATGCGTTACAATTCCATGAAGAACACGGTGAAGTTTGCCCTGCTCAATGGGAAAAAGGCAAAGAAGGTATGAAAGACAACCCAGAAGGCGTTGCTAAATACTTGAAACAAAACGCTGACAAACTTTAATTTTTAAGAAAAAGCCACTTAATGTGGCTTTTTTTATTTTTGTAGATCCTTTAGAATGAACGTATCTTTAACCAAAGTGCGGTTATTTTTATGAAATATAATATTCCTATTTTCCTGACGATTCTCCGAGTGATTTTAATTCCATTCTTCGTCGTAGCATTTTATTTGCCTATCCCTTCTGCTCCTTTTATTACAACGCTCATTTTCTTTATTGCTGGTGTCACCGACTGGTTTGATGGCTATCTCGCTCGAAAATTAAAACAAACAACTCGTTTCGGTGCTTTCCTTGATCCTGTAGCTGATAAAGTGATGGTTATTACCGCACTTGTATTAATTGTGGAATATCAACATTCTTTCTGGATTACCATTCCTGCCATTATTATGATTTCACGTGAAATCATTATCTCTGCTTTACGCGAATGGATGGCTGAATTAGGTGAACGTAATAAAGTGGCCGTTTCATGGCTAGGAAAAGTGAAAACGACATCTCAAATGCTAGCCTTAGGTGGATTACTCTGGCGATATAATGTGTATATGGAAACGCTAGCAATTGTATTGCTCTATTTAGCTGCGATTTTAACGGTTTGGTCAATGCTCCAATACTTAAAAGCAGCAAAAGGCAGCTTGTTAGATAACATTAAATTATAGAATTGACTAAATTTTAAATAAAAGGTGCGGTTATTTTAATCGTACCTTTTATTTTTGAATTATTTTTAACCAATTAAAAACTTTTTTTACGAATTTTATTTGACACAATAAGATAAATCCGTAAAATACGCCCCGTTGTTTGGCAACAAGCAAACGCGGGAATAGCTCAGTTGGTAGAGCACGACCTTGCCAAGGTCGGGGTCGCGAGTTCGAGCCTCGTTTCCCGCTCCAATTTGCCCGAGTGGTGGAATCGGTAGACACAAGGGATTTAAAATCCCTCGCCTTTCGAGGCGTGCCAGTTCAAGTCTGGCTTCGGGCACCATTTCAAAAATGATACCAGTGGGTCGTTAGCTCAGTCGGTAGAGCAGCGGACTTTTAATCCGTTGGTCGAAGGTTCGAATCCTTCACGACCCACCACTTTAAATCAGCACCTTAATTGGTGTTTTTTTATGTCTAAAATTTAGGATAAAGACTTTCCTACTCTCTTTTCTAAAAAACACATAAAAAATAAATATACTTTGAGCTATCCCTATACGTTTGGACAGATCATCAATTCACTTAAATTCAATGATATTGAATAATGCTTACGCATCAGAATTTGTATCTCAATCAATTACTTGATTTACACAACTTTTGAGAGATAATCAACCTTCGGCTGTTTTTTTACTCATAAAGCTGTTTCACCTGTTGAGGTGTCATCAGGCGCTGGTATTTGCTGAATTCTTTTGCCATATAGTAAGCACCAAAATTTGTTAAGTGATCTTGATCCCCATACAAGTATTTTCCTTCTGCTATAACGCTATCTTTTGGTAAATACTGTTGAGCATCTACCCAATAAACATTAGGAATATCTTTGACTAAATTGTGAATGATTTTGTTGCTAGCATCAATATCGCCCATTCTACGAATAGGTTCCAAATACTTTTCAAGCCCATATTTTCCTAGTAAATACCCTCGAACGGGAGATCTACTAATAGAGCTGTTATTTGCAAAGATATAAACAGGTTTTGATTTAGCGAGTAATTTTATAGTTTCAACAAAACGAGTTTTGAAGTTATCAATAAAGTAAGCCTGAGCGTTAAATCGGGGAACAGGTTGTCCTCCCATTCTTAAATCATAAAATCCAGAAATAAAAATAGCTTTGTATTTAGGTGAATTAATCTCATCAAGTACCCCTTGACACTCAGGTGTTATTCTATTGTTTTTATCCACTAAAACAAAACAATCTTTACCTTCAGTTATGCTTAAAATAGTCGACTTCCATCCTTCTTGCTTACCAAGATATTTTAAAAAATAAGTAAGATGACCAGCATGAGAATCCCCTATTGTTAAAACTGTAGTTGGGAAGTTATTCTCTAAATTAACAGATAAAACATCTTGTTCAATATGTTCTTTTTCTTTTCTAATCTGTTTTCTTTCATAAGTGTTATAACCAATAATAAAAAAAGATGGAATTAGATAAAGATAGATAAATGCCTGTTTAAAGTTTAATTTTGATTTTCTTATAGGTTGCTCAATTAAATAATAACTTGTGATAGAAAAAACAATAGTTAATATAACAACAATTAAAACTGCAATGCCTTCAATCTGCTTGCTGCCAGTAATGTAATAAGCGAGCGCAATAAAAATCCAATGATATAAATAGAGTGAATAAGAAATTTTTCCAATAAACACCATCACTTTATTAGATAAACATAATTTAATAATGTTATTTTGTAATGAGGTATGAATAATTAATGCTGTAAAAATACAAGGGAGAATTAAAGTAACTCCCGGAATATATGCAATATCATTATTCATTAAAAATAAACAGGAAAATAATAGTAATGTACTTAAAACAGCCAGAATATTACTTGCTAGCTTACTCAATTGAATGTTATTTGAAAAATTATGATAAATGGCTAGTAATGAACCTACAAGTAATTCTGGAAATCTTAGGTTAGATAGATAATAAATATTAGGTTGATGAAATACCTCTTTGTAAACATTAGCTGGAATAAAAGAGGTGGCAAGTAAAATAAAAAAAAAAACTAGCGTTATAGCAAATAATGCTTTAATTTCTCTAAATTTTTTATAAGCTAAAATTAGGATTAGTGGAAAAATAAGATAGTATTGCTCTTCTACAGCTAATGACCAAATATGTAGTACAGGGTTTTCATTTGCACTTAAGTCAAAATAACCTTGTGTTAAACCTAAATAGAAATTAGATAAGAAAATAGTGGCTAATTCTATTGTTTTTCTTAATTGGTTAAAATCATTATAAATAAAAATAGCAGATGCAATGAAAGACACTAATGCGATCACTGTAATAAAAGCAGGATAAATTCGTTTAATTCGTCGAGTATAAAATTGCTTAAATGAAAAAGAATTCTGTTGAATTTCTGTGATAATAATACCAGTAATCAGAAAACCAGAAATAACAAAGAAAATATCCACCCCAAGAAAACCACCTGGTAACCAGTTTTCATTAAGATGATAGATAATGACAGAAATAACCGCAATCGCTCGTAACCCATCAATTTCTGGGCGATATTTAATAGATGACATAATATTTCACTTAACCAATATATTAATATAAACAATTACTTAGAAAAACCATCTCATAAATTTATAACCGTTTATAGATTGACTTAACTACAGATATCCACATTGTACAGTTTTCGAAATCTGTTTAGATACGTTTTAACTATGCAACCAAAGATGCATAAGCAGGAATAGAAAGATTATTTGCCAATTCACGGGTGACAATATCTCACACCAAATATATTAAATAACTTGATACTTAAAAAGTTATCTAATATGTTTGCCCATAAAAATCTTCGATTTAATCTGCTAATCAAAGTCTCCAATTTCTAGGGCAAAGGTTATCTTCATTCGGTTGATTATCTATATTCTTAAATGATTATCCGTGATAACGTCCTACGCCTAATTCATCTTCTTTACGAGTACGGTTCATGACTTCTTGTGGTGATTGTGCAATACGTAATCCCATTTGATCTTCAGTACGCACGACATCGCCACGTAGAGAGTTAGTATAAACATCGGTAATCTTGATATCGACAAACTTACCAATCATATCTGGTGAGCCTTGGAAATTCACAATACGGTTGTTTTCAGTACGTCCTGTTAATTCCATAATATCTTTCTTAGATGGACCTTCCACCAACACGCGTTGCTCTGTGCCAAGCATACGGCGGCTATATTGTGCCGCTTGTTGGTTGATGCGCTCTTGTAAAAGATAGAGACGTTGTTTCTTCTCTTCTTCGGTTACATCATCTGGCATATCTGCCGCAGGTGTACCTGGACGCGCGGAATAGATAAAGCTAAAGCTCATATCAAAATTCACTTGTGCGATTAGGTTCATTGTTTGTTCAAACTCTTCATTGGTTTCACCTGGGAAACCCACAATGAAATCTGAGCTGATTTGAATATTTGGACGCACAGCACGTAATTTACGAATGATCGATTTATATTCTAACGCGGTATGACCACGTTTCATCATGGTTAAAATACGATCTGAACCAGCTTGTACCGGTAAGTGTACGAAGTCCACCAACTCAGGCGTATCGCGATACACGTCAATAATATCATCAGTAAATTCAATTGGGTGGCTGGTGGTAAAACGTAAACGGTCGATACCGTCAATAGACGCTACTAAACGCAATAATTCCGAAAATGTACAGATACCACCATCAAATGTCGGGCCACGATATGCGTTTACGTTTTGGCCTAATAAATTGATTTCACGTACACCTTGATCGGCTAACTGCGCAATTTCAAATAATACATCATCAACAGGACGGCTCACTTCTTCACCACGGGTATAAGGCACCACGCAGTAAGTACAATATTTATTACAGCCTTCCATAATAGACACAAACGCAGTTGGACCTTCTGCGCGAGGCTCTGGCAAGCGATCAAATTTTTCAATTTCAGGGAAACTTACATCCACCACCGAACTTTTACCGCCACGAATTTGGTTAATCATTTCTGGTAAGCGATGTAAAGTTTGCGGACCAAATACGATATCCACATAAGGTGCACGATGACGAATATGCTCACCTTCTTGTGAAGCTACACAACCGCCCACACCAATCACTAAGTTTGGATTTTGTTTTTTTAATTCTTTCCAACGCCCTAATTGGTGGAACACTTTTTCTTGTGCTTTTTCACGGATAGAACAGGTGTTAAGAAGTAACACATCGGCTTCTTCTGGAATATCAGTTAATTCTAAACCATGCGTATTTAAGAGAAGATCGGCCATTTTTGATGAATCGTATTCATTCATCTGACAGCCCCATGTTTTAATATGTAATTTTTGCGTCATTTTGCTTAAAAATAAAGATTAGTTAAAAGATAAAATCGGTCGGCTATTGTACAGAGTTGTGGGAATTCTGGCTAGTGTAAAATGGACTTTTACCCATTTCGGTATAGAAAAAGTGCGGTTAAAATCACCTGAATTTTAACCGCACTTTGTTTAGTATCCTTCTTCCTCCATATTTGGCAGGAATGTTTTTTGTTTAATTCGTTTCACTCTCGTTTCAATTCGCCCATCTGGATATAGCTCAATTTCACGCCAACCTGGTTGTAAGGTATCTAAAGCAAAATGATTGCTGTCTGGCTTAAATTGAATACAAGTCGCAGGCGTTGCCATAGTTTGATAACCTTGCCAATAGCCATCGACTTCTTGATGAATATGACCGTATAAAATCCCTTTTACATTGTTGAATTGAGACAAAATCTCTGAGAATTCATGAGCATTACGTAAGTTATGCTGATCAAGCCATGCTGAATTTGTTGGCAATAAATGGTGATGCAATACAACTAAGCTATGACGTGCTGGATTTTCGGCTAATTTCATTTTTAACCAATCTAGCTGATAAGCACTCAATTCGCCATGAGGCACACCAGAAACTTGGCTATCTAACAAAATCACTTGCCAATGTTTGCCAAGAAGTAAATGTTTTGATGCGTTAATAGGTGATTGGCTTAAATGCTCGACCATTTTAGGTTGAAAATCATGGTTACCTGGAAGCCAAAATACTGATTTATTTAACGGTTTAACCATTTCAACAAATCGTAGATAGCCTTCTTCGCTACTATCTTGTACCAAATCACCTGTCGCAAGCACGACATCATAATTAAAAGACTCTGCCTGAATTTCTTTTAACACCTGAGAAAAGCTTTCGTGTGTGTTGATACCTAATAAGTCTTTGCTTGTATCCTTAAACAAATGAGGATCGGTGATTTGTAATAATTTGACGATCTCACTTGCAGGCTCGCATTCAAATGTATTGTTCATGGGACTCCTATTGCCAGCGCTGCCGCAATTGGGCGTAATTTAATTGAAGCCATTGCAAGCCCATTACTGCAATACCATTATCAATTTTGCCATCACACATCCATTGATAGGCTTGCTCACGTTTCACCACATGAACACGGATGTCTTCATTCTCTTCAGCTAAACCATGAATACCTTTGGCTTGAGAGCTATCTACTCGACCGACAAACAAATGAATACGTTCGATGACACCGCCTGGGCTATCCCATACACTTAAACAATGAGTAAGATCTTGAACTGAGACCCCCGCTTCTTCTTCACTTTCGCGCAAAGCCACTTCTTCAGGTTGTTCCCCCGCTTCTACCATGCCAGCGATCAACTCTAATAACCAAGGAGAACGAGCTGATTCAGGTTGATATGCACCAATACGTACTTGCTCAACTAAAACCACAGCATCTTCTTTCGGATCGTAAGCAATCACGGCAGAGGCGGCACCTTTTACCAACAACTCTCGTGTTACGACACCACTTTCGCCACCGGCAAAAAGCTTGTGTTTGAACTGTACTTTCTTAAGTGTAAAAAAACCTTTATAAACAGTTTCTTCATTAAGAACTTCAATATCATGCTGACTAAACTGTTGAATTTCTGACATCGTAAATCTCCCAATACTGAGGTCGCATAATACTCTCATAGAAAAATAAAAAAAACCAAACCGCTCGTGTTTTTGTCGAAACTTTGAAGCCGGTCACAAAAAAAGAAAACCTATGATGATTTCTTATTCATCATAGGTTTACATTAAGAATCTATTTGAATTAACAAGCGCAGCTGGTTATTTCCCCATCTGCCACCTTCGTTTTAATCGTATCGCCTGTTTTGACTTGTTTCACACTCACAATGGCATGTCCCTTAGCATCCTCTGCAATGGAATATCCTCGCGCTAACACTTTCAATGGGCTTAATCCATCTAACTTGCCACACAATGTCGCTAATTTATTTTGACGTTCCGTGACTTGACGATTCGCCCCTAAATTTAACCGCACTTGTAACTGAGCTAAATATTGGGATTGTTTTTGCAATCGATAAGGCAACGGATTTTGTTTTAAGCGCGCTGAAAGTGCGGCCAATTTTTGTTGCGTTTTATCCATTTGTCGCTGCATCGCTAACAAGAGACGATGATGTAATTGCGCCGTTTTGGCTTTCTGCATCAATAATTGATTTTGCGGATGTTGGTTTTGCAGGCGTAAACGTAACTGTTGTAAACGCTGTTGTTGATGACTAAAAATACGATCTAACGCCATCTCTAAGCGCTGTTGTTTATAGGCTAACTGTTGAAGTAATTCCTGCTGATTGCGACTCACTAACTCCGCCGCCGCAGAGGGGGTTGGCGCACGTAAATCAGCTACAAAATCTGCGATGGTGACATCCGTTTCGTGACCTACCGCACTGATAATCGGTAAATTAGAACGGAAAATCGCACGCGCCACTTCTTCTTCATTAAAGCACCAAAGATCTTCTAAAGAACCACCGCCACGGCCGACAATCAATATATCCACTTCTTGACGCGCATTAGCGAGCTCAATCATTTGGACGATTTCAGCCGTTGCTTCTTTGCCTTGCACTGCCGTTGGATAAATCACCACTTTTAAACTTGGATCGCGGCGAGCCAAAATATTCAGAATATCTTGTAAAGCCGCGCCTGTAGAAGACGTAATAATACCCACTGCTTTGGCAAAGTCTGGCAAGCTTTTCTTCAAGTTTTGCGCAAACAATCCTTCAGCTGCCAATTTCATTTTGAGTGCTTCAAATTGCTGTTGCAACAATCCCTCACCAGCAGGGTGCATGGATTCAATAATCAGCTGATAATCACCGCGAGGCTCATATAAACTGACATTCGCCCGCACCAAGACCTGCATGCCGTTTTGCGGACGAAACCCCACACGCAAATTTTTCATGCGGAACATCGCACCGCGAACTTGGGCATTTTCATCTTTTAGCGTTAAATACCAATGCCCTGACACAGGTTGAGTGAAATTAGAAATCTCCCCTGTAAGCCAAATCTGTGAAAAATTCCCTTCCAACATTTGGCGGGTTGCGCTGTTAAGCTGGGAAACGGAGTAAATGTTTTCAGACATTATTCAATCAACACCCAACCGTCATCTAGCCAGTTACAAATCGAATCAAGTAATAATTCCATTGTACTTTCAGGATCTTCTGTGTCATTCACTAAATTATTTAAGAATACCCAATCTAGCGCTTCACCATCGGAAAGGCGTTTCAACACTTCCGCTTCAATAACATTCACCTCATCTAACCATTCGCCATTAGCATAAATGCGGAGTGGATTTTCGGTGTAAAGCAATTTGCAGTTATTGTCCTGCATTAATACACCTTGTTCCTCTTCTAAAATTGACCGCACGTCGTCAGGATCGGACATCTCATCGGATACTAACATTTCATAACGACGTGAGCTCACTGTACTAGCTACTGCTTGTTTGAACAAGGCATCAAAGGCTTCTGACTCTGCCAATTTCGCTAAGAATTGCTGTTTCATTGCTTGAATATTTTCATCTGCCAATTTGCCCGTACGCTGCTCTGATTGCGTTAAGCGTAACGGTAATTGGAATTCGCTTAAATTCAATTCAGGATCTTGATGACAAAACGCTTTATTCACGTTATCGAAAATGTCTGCTAAATTCGGGTAACGCAAACCGAAAGAAAAGGTCAAGCAATCATCTTCTGCCACACCGTAATGTGACATACGAGCTGGAATATAAAGAATATCACCTGGGTTCATCACTTCATCAATCACCAATTCACCCATATCGTCAAAAATACGGATCGGCTGATTCGGTTTAAATTCTGTGGAAGAATCACACCATTTGCCTAGCTGCCAACGGCGATGTCCATAGCCTTGCACCAAGAACACATCATATTCGTCATAATGCTTACCAACGGAACCGCCTTTAGGTGCATAAGACACCATAATATCGTCGCGTTGCCATTGTGGGATAAAGCCAAATTTATTCCAAAATTGACCTAATTCAGTACTCCATTGTTCTAAATTTTGGACAAGCACCGACCATTTCTCCGGTACATCCGCAAAATCTTCTTCGGATAACGGACTAAAAAATACTTTCCAATTATCATCTGAAAAGGTTTTCACTAAACGCGCGGTCACATCTTCGCCTTGTGCTAATTCGATGATATCGTCAGGCTCAAATTGACCCACAATTTCAGGCAAACCATTACGAATAATTAATGGTTTTTTCTGCCAATAATCACGCAGGAAAATTTCAGGGGTAATGCCATCAGGCAGACAATATTGGTTGGAAAGTGCGGTCATTTTTTTACTCCTTTTCCTGTTTTTCTTGTTGAGCTTTTTCTTGTGCGGCTTTGGCTTGCTCTGCTGCACGTTTACGACGAATCTCTTTAGGATCGGCTAATAATGGACGGTAAATTTCAATACGATCGCCGTCTTTTAATTGATCGTTTAGTTTTACTGGACGGGAATAAATCCCCACTTTATTTTCACGCAAATCGATTTCGGCAAACTGTTGTAAAATACCTGATTGCAAAATAGCCGTTTGGATCATTGTGCCTTCATCCACTTTGAAGGATTTCAAATAATAGCGATCCGGCAAGGCATAGGCGATTTCAATATTAATTTGGTTCATGTCTTATTCTGTCTTGATGAGTTTTCCGTTATTATAGCGGAAAAGTGCGGTCAATATTAACGATAAAATAGGAAGACATCATGAATTGGGTATTTTTTGCTATTGGTTCAGCCTTTTTCGCTGGACTTACCGCTATTTTAGGCAAATTAGGGGTTGAAGGCATTAACAGTAACCTCGCGACTTTTATCCGTACGATTGTGGTTTTACTCGTTACAGCAGGTATCATTAGCGCACGTAACGAATGGCAACTGCCACAACATATTGCTGCAAAACCGTTTACCTTTTTAATTCTTTCTGGTGTTGCTACGGGCCTATCTTGGCTTTGTTATTATCGCGCGTTACAAATGGCGCCCGCCTCTTGGGTTGCACCTATTGATAAACTCAGTGTGGTGATTGCCATTATTTTAGGCGTGGTATTGTTAGGCGAACCCTTAAGCATGAAATTAGTCATAGGAAGTCTATTAATTCTCTCAGGTGTTTTAGTCTTAGCCTTATAGATTGAGAAATTAGCCCTTCTTCGCTACAATACGCCACTATTTTTATTCAAGCAGAAAACTATGTCTGAAATTAAACTCATCGTGGGGTTGGGAAACCCTGGCGATAAATATGCGGAAACCCGCCACAATGCAGGGGAATGGCTGATTGAGCGTTTAGCTCGTCGCTTTAATGTTTCGCTTAATGCAGAAAATAAATTCTTTGGTTACGTAGGAAAAACGTTAATTAATGGCAAAGAAGTCCGTTTTTTAGTGCCGACGACGTTTATGAATTTAAGTGGAAAAGCCGTAGGCGCACTTGCTAATTTTTATCGCATCAAACCAGAAGAAATTTTAGTGCTACACGATGAATTAGATTTACCGCCTGGCACCGTAAAATTAAAACAAGGTGGCGGCATGGCGGACATAATGGTTTAAAAGATATCGTGGCTCAGCTTGGTAACAGCAACAATTTCTATCGTTTACGCATTGGCATTGGCCATCCTGGACACCGTGATTTAGTTTCAGGTTTTGTGCTTAACAAACCTGCGCCTGCAGAAAGAGAAGCACTCGATAAAGCGTTAGATGAAGCTACCGATTGCATTGAATTGCTTTTCAAAGAAGGCATGGTGAAGGCCACCAATCGCTTAAACAGTTTTAAAATTTAACTCAAAAGTGCGGTGAAAAAACACCATAAATTTTAACCGCACTTATGCTTACAATAAGGAAAACATCATGGGATTTAAATGTGGTATCGTTGGTTTGCCAAACGTCGGTAAATCTACCCTTTTTAATGCATTAACCAAAGCCGGTATCGAAGCGGCAAACTATCCGTTCTGTACAATCGAACCAAATACTGGCGTGGTACCCATGCCGGATCCGCGTTTAGATGCGTTAGCGGAAATTGTTAAACCTGAACGTGTATTACCCACCACTATGGAGTTTGTGGATATCGCTGGTTTGGTTGCGGGTGCAAGTAAAGGTGAAGGCTTAGGTAATAAATTCCTAGCTAATATCCGTGAAACTGATGCAATTGGTCATGTTGTTCGTTGTTTTGAAAATGATGACATCGTGCACGTTGCGGGTAAAATCGATCCATTAAGCGATATCGAAACCATCAATACCGAATTAGCCCTTGCTGACTTAGACAGCTGTGAACGTGCTATTCAACGTTTACAAAAACGAGCTAAAGGTGGCGATAAAGACGCAAAATTTGAGCTGTCTGTGATGGAAAAAATCCTTCCTGTACTTTCTGAAGCAGGCATGATTCGTTCTGTTGAATTGGATAAAGATGAGTTATTGGCGATTAAAAGCTATAACTTCCTCACATTAAAACCAACCATGTACATTGCGAACGTAAATGAAGACGGTTTTGAAAACAACCCATATTTAGACAAAGTACGTGAGTTTGCAGAAAAAGAAGGCTCTGTTGTGGTGCCTGTATGTGCGGCGATTGAAGCGGAAATTGCTGAACTTGATGACGATGAAAAAATCGAATTCTTACAAGATCTCGGTATTGAAGAACCTGGCTTAAACCGTGTAATTCGCGCTGGTTATGCCTTATTAAATCTTCAAACCTACTTCACTGCAGGCGTGAAAGAAGTTCGTGCATGGACGGTTTCTGTGGGTGCAACCGCCCCTAAAGCAGCGGCTGTAATCCACACAGACTTTGAAAAAGGCTTCATCCGTGCAGAAGTGATTGCTTACGATGACTTCATCCAATTCAAAGGTGAAAACGGTGCAAAAGAAGCAGGTAAATGGCGCTTAGAAGGTAAAGACTACATCGTGCAAGATGGTGATGTCATGCATTTCCGCTTTAACGTATAAAAATTCTTCAGACCGCATGAATATGCGGTCTTTTTGTATTTATAAAAGGAAAAAAACAATGTCGGATAAATTAAATCAACTCATCGAATTGTTAAAATTAGAAAAAATTGATGATCTTATCTTTCGCGGAGCCAGTGAAGACTTAGGTTTTCGCCAAGTATTTGGTGGCCAAGTCGTGGCACAATCTCTTTCAGCCGCGATGCAAGTTGCCCCCCCGGAGCGTGTACTCCATTCTTGCCATGCTTACTTTTTAGCACCTGGCGACAGTCAACACCCGATTATTTATGATGTGGAAACCTTACGTGAAGGACGCAACTTCTCTGCGTTACGCGTAAAAGCCATTCAACATAAAAATGTGATTTGTCATGTCACTGCTTCATTTCAAGTACCCGAAGAAGGCTTCGACCATCAATCAGCCATGCCGCAAGTACCGGGACCAGAACAATGCATTGATGAACACGAAATCATGTTAAAAGTGGCGCAGACTTTACCAGAAAGCTTGAGTGAAAAATTTGCTCAAGAACGCCCATTTCAAATTCATAGCCGATATTTGAACAATCCATTTGATGGTCGAGAACTGCCACCCGAACAATATGCTTGGTTTAAAACCAATGGAGAGGCGCCATTAGATTTGCAGACGCAGCAATGTCTTTTAGGGTATTTTTCTGATTTTCACTGTATTTTGACCGCACTTCATCCACATAGGAAAGGCTTTTTACAAAAAGGGATGAAAGTGGCTACAATCGACCACAGTATTTGGTTCCACCGCCCTTTCAATTTAAATAATTGGCACTTACATGCCATTGAAAGTAACAATGCTTTTGCGGGACGAGGTTTAGCGAGAGGACAAATTTTTGCTGCAGATGGCACATTAATTGCCACCACACAGCAGGAAGGGTTAATTCGTTATCAAAAATAACCGCACTTTAAAACCAGGTGCAGACTACCCTTCGTAACCGATATCTTCTAAAGTTGGGTTTTCCGCACCTTGTTTGGCTAGTTCATCACAAATTTCATTTTCACGATGGCCGGAATGGCCTTTCACCCACTGCCAATCAATGTTATGGGTTTGAATTGCCTGATCTAACGCAATCCATAAATCCTGATTTTTTACCGTCTTTCCCGTACTCGCTTTCCAATTGTTTTTCTTCCAATTGTAAATCCATTGTGTGATACCATTTTTCATATATTGGCTATCACTATAAAGCGTCACATGGCAAGGCTCTTTTAAGCTATTTAAAGCCTCAATCACTGCTCGTAATTCCATGCGATTATTGGTGGTTTTGAAATACCCTTTTGAAATATGTTTTTCGTGCTGTTTATAGCGCAGGACAATCCCTATGCCACCGGCTCCCGGATTGCCTAGGCAAGATCCATCCGTAAAAATTTCAATCTGTTTTTGCATAACTAATTCGAGCTTGTGTAAAATAGGCAGTATTTTAAAGGAAACAAATAGGTAGAACAATGATAAATCCGGATCGCCAAATTGTACTGGATACTGAAACCACCGGTATGAACCAAATTGGCGCACATTACGAAGGACATTGCATTATTGAAATTGGCGCCGTGGAAATGGTTAACCGTAAATACACAGGCAATAATTTTCACATTTATATTAAACCGGATCGTTTGGTTGATCCCGATGCTATTAAAGTTCACGGTATTACGGATGAAATGCTTGCGGATAAACCGGATTTCAAAACGATTGCACAAGACTTTATAGAATACATTCGCGGTGCCGAACTTCTGATTCATAATGCCCCCTTCGACGTGGGCTTTATGGACTATGAATTCCGTAAACTTGGGTTAGATATCAAAACGACCGACATTTGCCTGGTCACCGATACGTTGCAAATGGCGCGCCAAATGTATCCTGGAAAACGTAATAGCTTAGATGCGTTGTGTGATCGTTTAGGCATTGATAACAGCAAACGAACACTCCACGGCGCGTTGCTGGATGCGGAGATTTTAGCCGACGTTTATTTGTCCATGACAGGCGGTCAAACCAGTCTATTTGATGAAGATCATGCGGATAGTTCAATTATCCAAGCTGGCACCAATATGCAAGATCTTCAAAGTGCGGTCAATTTTTCGCAAAATTTAAAAGTGTTACAACCCACCGATGATGAACTTCAAGCTCATTTAGATTTCATTAAATTGGTCAATAAAAAAAGCGATGGCAAATGTTTTTGGTCTATTCGTACGGGTGACGAAACCTCACATTAATCGGTTATCTATTAATCAGATAAACATAAAAAAGAAAAAAAAGATTGACGGTTTTAACGTTCATCATTATTATACCCAGCACTTAGCGGAGTGGTAGTTCAGCTGGTTAGAATACCTGCCTGTCACGCAGGGGGTCGCGGGTTCGAGTCCCGTCCATTCCGCCAATTTAAAACTTGTCTTAATATACTCACGGAGTGGTAGTTCAGCTGGTTAGAATACCTGCCTGTCACGCAGGGGGTCGCGGGTTCGAGTCCCGTCCATTCCGCCAATTAAGCCGAGATAATGAAGCACCAGAAGGTGCTTTTTTTATGTCCGAATTTTACCTGCCAGCCAACATTCGCTATAATTAACCAAATTTACACTTTACAGAGATATTTTTATGACAACTCCTGTCGTTGCCTTAGTGGGTCGCCCAAACGTAGGTAAATCCACCCTATTCAACCGTTTAACCCGTACTCGCGATGCGCTTGTCGCTGACTTTCCTGGTTTAACCCGAGATCGTAAATACGGTCATGCCAATATTTCTGGCTATGATTTCATTGTGATCGATACCGGCGGTATTGATGGCACTGAAGAAGGCGTTGAAGAAAAAATGGCGGAGCAATCCTTATTAGCGATTGAAGAAGCCGATGTAGTGCTTTTCTTAGTGGATGCACGCGCAGGTTTAACGGCTGCAGACATTGGCATTGCCAATTACTTACGCCAACGTACTAATAAAACAACCGTGGTTGTAGCAAATAAAACTGACGGTATTGATGCTGACTCACACTGTGCGGAATTTTATCAATTAGGCTTAGGTGAAATTGAACAAATCGCCGCATCACAAGGCCGTGGCGTGACTCAATTAATGGAGCAAGTACTTGCGCCTTTAGCGGAAAAATTACAAGAAAACGAAGCAGAAAATGACCGCACTTCTGATGAAGAAGAAAAAGATGAATGGGATAACGAATTTGACTTCGATTCAGAGGAAGATACTTCATTAATTGATGAAGCATTAGACGAAGAACTTGAAGAAGAACAAGATAAAAATATCAAAATTGCGATTGTAGGTCGTCCAAACGTTGGTAAATCCACATTAACCAATCGTATTTTAGGTGAAGATCGCGTGGTGGTTTACGACATGCCTGGCACAACACGTGACAGTATCTACATTCCAATGGAACGCGATGGGCAACAATACACCTTAATTGACACAGCAGGTGTGCGTAAACGTGGTAAAGTGCATTTAGCCGTTGAGAAATTCTCTGTCATCAAAACATTACAAGCGATTCAAGATGCAAACGTGGTGTTACTCACAATTGATGCGCGTGAAAATATTTCAGATCAAGATCTCTCTCTACTTGGCTTTATCTTAAATGCAGGACGCTCGCTCGTGATCGTCGTGAATAAATGGGATGGCTTAGATCAAGATGTGAAAGATCGCGTCAAATCCGAATTAGATCGCCGTCTTGATTTCATCGACTTTGCCCGTGTTCATTTCATTTCTGCTTTACACGGCAGTGGCGTGGGGAATCTTTTTGATTTGATTAAAGAAGCTTATGCTTGTGCGACGCAAAAAATGACGACTTCCCTTCTCACCCGTATTTTACAAATGGCAACGGATGAGCATCAACCACCAATGATTGGCAGTCGTCGTATTAAATTAAAATATGCTCACCCAGGTGGCTATAACCCACCAATTATCGTGGTGCATGGTAACCAAATGGATAAATTACCGGATTCATACAAACGTTATTTATCTAATTATTATCGAAAGAGTTTGAAAATTATTGGTTCACCAATTCGCTTGCTATTCCAAGAAGGTTCAAACCCATTCGCGGGTAGAAAAAATAAACTTACACCAAACCAATTACGTAAACGTAAACGTTTAATGAAGTTTATCAAAAAAGCGAAACGCTAATCTTAACAAACAAAGAGCGATCAAAAATCACTGTGAATCTTGACCGCTCTTTTTATTGAAAAATAAATTATTCGTCTATAACCACTTTGCCAATATAGCCTAGATTACGATAACGTTGAGCGTAATCAATACCATAGCCGACAACAAATTCATCCGGAATAGAAAAACCAATCCATTCAACCGGTACTTCCACTTCTCGGCGAGAAGGTTTATCTAACAAGGTACAAATTGCCAAGCTCGCAGGATCGCGTAAATTTAAAATACCACGTACTTTTTCGAGGGTGTACCCCGTATCAATAATATCCTCAACAATCAGCACGTGTTCATTACGAATATCGCCCTCGAGATCTTTCGAAATCTTAACATCGTGATTACTTGTCATCCCAGCGCCATAACTCGATGTGGTCATAAACTCCACTTCTACCGGTAATTTTAATTCACGTACGAGATCGGCCATGAACATAAATGAACCACGTAAAAGCCCAACAACAATCAGTTTATCAATGGCTTGTTGTTGATAAAAATGCGTAATTTCTGCACCAAGTTCAGTAATGCGGCTACGAACATCCGCTTCTGAAATTAAAATATCGACGTGGTGTTTTTTCATGGTCTTTCCTTTTTAATTTAATCGTTTGCGTATTCTACAATAAAAAAGGCTGAAGTTTAAACCTTCAGCCTTTTTAACCCTAACGAATTTACTTTCTACTCTACCTGTTGGAGCAATCTGCAATCGCTGCTAAACAGATGTGCGTATAGTAGCAGAAAGAAATTGCGTGTCAATAAGAATTATTATCATTTTTAAAAAATTTATTAATTTCCTGAAATTTTCATCTTATCTAACAAGATTGAACCTGTTTGGATATTGGATCGATGTTCAATATCATCTGCTACTGCCACAATATTTTTTAACATATCCTGCAATTGACCAGCAATAGTAATTTCAGCAACTGGATATTGGATTTCACCATTCTCTACCCAGAAACCCGCTGCACCACGAGAATAATCCCCCGTCACAATATTTACGCCTTGCCCCATGACATCTGTCACCAATAAACCTGTGCCCATTTGACGTAAAAGTGCGGTCAATCCGCCCGTTAAATTTGGTTTCACAAGCCAGTTGTGAATCCCGCCTGCATGACCGGTACTTTGCATGCCCATTTTTCTACCGCTGTAACTGGTGAGCAAATAGGTTTGCAATACGCCATCTTGAATAATTTCAAGATCCTGTGTTCGCACCCCTTCGCTATCAAAAGGCGTGGAGGCTAAACGTTTTAACAAATGCGGACGCTCACTAATTTGGAACCAATCTGGCAACACTTGTTTTCCAAGATGATCGAGCAAGAAGCTGGATTTACGATATAAGCTGCCACCACTAATCGCGCCCGTTAAATGAGAGATTAATCCTGTTGCCACATCATTTAAGAAAATCACCGGCACTTCACGTGTCGTTAATTTTTGTGGATTTAAACGCGCAATCACTTTTTTTGCACAATTCTGTCCTACCCAATCCGCTGAAGAAAGAGTATCAAACTCACGTGAAACTGTATATTCGTAGTCATTTTCAAGTTGATCTAGTTCTCCACCAATCACTGAACAAGATAAAGAATAACGGCTAGATAAGTAACTTTGTAACATCCCATGTGTATTACCATAAACACGCACACCGGTATGCGAATTAAAACTAGCACCGTTACTATTCACAATTTTATCATCGTATTCCAAAGCCGCTTTTTCAGCTTCTAAAGCTAATTTCGTAGCCTGTTCGACATCAACACTTGCCCCATGATAAAGCGCTAAGTCAGGTGCTTCAAAAGCCATTAATTCTTTATCCGCTAGCCCTGTGCAATCATCTGGCGAGGTATATTTTGCAATAGCAAGTGCTGCTTCAACGGTGTTTTTAATGGCTTCTTCGCTTAAGTCTGAGGTAGAAGCATTGCCTTTTTGTTGGCCTAAATAAACAGAAATGCCTAATGCTCCATCATTAGTAAATTCAACATTTTCAATCTCTTGCAGACGGGTTGAAACCGATAAACCACTCACTTTTGTCACGCCAACTTCAGCGGTTGCCCCCGCTTTCTGTGCAGTTTCAATCGCAAAACTGACTGCATCACGCAATGTTTGCTCTTGAGATTTTAAAAGTGCGGTTAAATTTTCTGCTGTTTTCATGATGATAATCCTATTAAAAATTTGCACCATTTTATCTTATTTTGAAAGTTTATGCTAAAATACACCAAATTTTTCATAAGGTAATAGAATGGCAAAACGTAAGAAAAAAGAAGCCTTTGATTGGGAAGATGAAGACCAAGAAGAGATTATTTGGGTAAGTAAAAGTGAAATCAAACGCGACGCTGAGGATTTAAAACAGCTCGGCGAGAAATTGGTGAACTTAACCAAAGCAAATCTGACTAAGGTTCCACTAGACGATAGCTTGAAAGATGCCATTGAATTAGCGCAACGCCTACAAAAAGAGGCGCGTCGTCGCCAATTGCAATATATTGGTAAACTCTTACGCTCAATTGATGCTGAGCCTATTCGTGAAGCTTTAGAAAAAATTGAAAACAAACATAATCAGCAGCAAGCGATGTTGCATAAATTGGAAATCTTACGTGATGAGTTGGTTGCGAAAGGTGATGCAGCACTGACTGATTTGTTAAATGAGCATCCTTCTGCAGATCGCCAACAATTACGTAATTTGATTCGTGCAGCACAAAAAGAGAAGGAACAAAATAAGCCTTCAAAAGCTTATCGCGAGATTTATCAGATCTTAAAAACACTCATTTTAGAAGACTAAAATACGGCTATTTTTGACCGCACTTTGTGTCAAAAAAGTGCTATGATTAGTTACCCTTTTAAGAAGGAAAGAACGTTATTTATGAATATTCGTTGGAATATTATTTTAGGTGTCATCACTCTGACTTTATTAGGCTGGTATTATTCGCTTAATCAAGATCATAGCGATTTACAAAGCCTAATCAAAAAGCCTGATAGCCCAGAATACGTTGGTAATAAAATGGAAACTACCGTATTCTCGCCTGAAGGCAAAAAGCAATATCTCGCGATTTCCGACAAAGTGGAATATTACACACAAGACGGTCATACGGATTTTATTTCGCCGTTAGTCTATCTTTTTGATGTCTCTTTGGACAATAAAGACAAAGAAACGAAAACCGATAAAATTCAGTTAGAAAAACAAAATTGGAAACTTAGCGCACAAAAGGCAAAATTAACAAAAGATCAAATGCTCTATCTTGAAGGTAGTGTGGTTGCCGAGAGTCTTGATCCTTTATCTCGCCTACAACGCGTTGAGACAGAAGCCGCAGTGATTAATTTAAAAACACAAGACATTACTTCCGATACACAGGTAAAAATTAACGGATTAAACTTTAACTCAAGTGGATTGAAGCTCGTCGGAAATTTACGTCAGCAAGTTGCAACTCTAAAGGAACAGGTAAAAACATATTATGAAATCAACAAACAATAAAATTCTGCTTTTAACAGCGTTAATGATGACTTCTTTATCTGCTTTTGCGTTAAAAGATGATACTAATAAACCGATCAATATTGTCTCAGATAATCAGTCTTTAGATATGGAAAACAGCGTGGTAACCTTTACTGATAACGTTGTGATTACACAAGGTTCCATTTTGATTAAAGCCAATAAAGTGGTGATTACTCGTCCGCCAGAAAATTCAGGTAAAAAAGAAACTGTTGAGGCTTTTGGCACCCCTGTTACCTTCCACCAACAACTTGATGACGGTAAACCGGTTGATGGTAAAGCAAATAATGTTCACTACGATTTAGGCACTGAATTCTTAACATTAACCGGTAATGCTGAATTAAAACAATTAGATAGCAAAATTAACGGTGAACGCATCACTTATGATGTAAAAAAACAGCAGTTAAAAGCGAATGGTAATGGAAAATCACGCGTACAAACCGTCTTAATTCCGACCCAATTACAACAAAAAGGTAAAAAGTAACCGATGTCTGTATTACAAGCTGAATTTCTCGCAAAAAGCTATAAGAGCCGAAAAGTGGTTTCTGATGTGAGTTTAACCGTAAACTCCAATGAAATTGTTGGTCTACTTGGTCCAAATGGTGCGGGTAAAACCACTACTTTCTACATGGTCGTCGGTTTAGTGCGTCACGATCAAGGTAAGATTACCATTGATGGTGATGATATTAGCGTATTACCTATGCATGAACGTGCACGCCGAGGAATTGGCTATTTACCTCAAGAAGCCTCTATTTTCCGCCGTTTAACGGTGTATGAAAATCTTATGGCGGTATTAGAAATTCGTAAAGATCTCACTGCAGAACAACGCAGAGAGAGAGCGGATGAGTTAATTGATGAGTTCAATATTAGTCATATTCGTGATAGCCTGGGACAATCGCTTTCTGGTGGTGAACGTCGTCGAGTAGAAATTGCGCGCGCCTTAGCTGCAAATCCAAAATTTATTTTATTAGATGAACCTTTTGCGGGGGTGGATCCTATTTCGGTCACGGATATTAAGAAAATTATCACGGATCTCCGCAATCGAGGCTTAGGCGTATTAATTACCGACCATAACGTACGCGAAACCCTTGATGTTTGTGAACGCGCTTACATTGTTGGTGAAGGGAAAATTATCGCGACCGGCACACCGGAAGAAGTCATGAATGATGAGCACGTTAAACGTGTCTATTTAGGCGAACAATTTAAACTATAACCTATGAAATTTACGACATTGCTCTCCCCTGATGATATTCGTCAGGGGTTGCTTTTTCTAGCAAGAAACGATTATTTGAATCTATTGCCGCGTTCGTTGTGGAAAAACTTCACTGCGAAAATGGTGAACAGGCTTGTTTTGAATGTTTATTTGAACGGGAAAAATTAGGTAATTCAGGATTAGGCAATGGTGTTGCTATGCCTAAAGCCAAGTTACCTGCTACGGTCTCAGATAAGATCCTAACGGTATTTATGCAATTAGAAACGTCTGTCGAATATGATGCGGCTGATAATAAACCCGTGGATATCGTTTTTGCAGTGCTCGTACCCGAAAATCACTGCCAAGAATATATTCCTGTTCTGGCAGAACTCAACGAAAAATTAACTGATAAAAACTTAATTAAACAACTTCGTTCAGCACAAAGTGCGGATGAAATTTGGCAAATTTTTGAATGTGCCGATCATTCAGAGGAATCTGAGGATGACACAAATTTAGATAATATTGAACCTCAAGAGGTATAACCTAACCTACCAACCATAAGGAATCACGCAGATGGAAATTATTATTATCAGCGGTCGCTCAGGTGCAGGAAAATCTGTCGCATTACGAGCTTTGGAAGATATGGGCTATTATTGCGTGGATAATCTTCCTCTTGATTTACTTCCTCAACTCACCAATATTCTCGCCAAAACTCAAACGGCTGTCGCCATCAGCCTCGATATTCGAAATCTTCCTCATTCAAGTGCTGACTTAGACAAAATCCTGACAGATATTCAAGCTACTTATTCCGTCAAAATCATCTTTCTGGACAGCGATCGTAGTACACTTATTCGTCGTTACAGTGATTCACGTCGTCTTCATCCACTTTCTGCACAAGATCTCCCGCTTGAATCAGCGATTGATTTAGAATATCAGCAACTTGAGCCTTTAATTCAACATGCTAATTTTATTATTGATACTGCGTCACTTTCCACTCATGTGTTATCTGAACGTTTAAGAGAAGTTTTACGCGGTAATACTGATAAAGAACTTAAGATCGTGGTTGAGTCATTTGGCTTTAAATATGGCATTCCGCTTGACGCCGATTATGTCTTCGATGTGCGTTTTCTACCTAACCCACACTGGAATCCAGAACTGCGCCCAATGACGGGGCTTGATGAGCCTGTTGCGCAATTTTTACTTGCGCATGATGAAGTGAATAATTTTATCTACCAAACGCGTAATTACATTGAAACGTGGTTACCGATGTTAGAGCAAAATAACCGAAGCTATCTCACCATTGCCATTGGTTGTACGGGTGGCAAACATCGTTCTGTTTATATCGCTCAACAAATTGGAGAATATTTCCAAGCAAAAGGTAAGAATGTGAAAATTCAGCATAAATCCTTGGAAAAGAATAAAAAGAATTAATCAAACCATAAAAAAACGCAGCGACTCGCTGCGTTTTTTGTTAAACCACATATTGCTCAAAAATCTCAGGTAAGTGTGTAATTAACGTTTCTTTTCCAGCCACGGTTTCATGCTGCCAAACTTGTAATAGCACATCTGGCGTAAATAATCGTGAAGCCAGCTCTGCCAACGGTAAATAGCTAATATGCCAAGGCTCTCGGCCGATTTTTTTACCTTCTGGCTGACTGATAAATGGCAAAACAAAATCAAAGTGCGGTAGATTTTCAGTAAGAAATTCGCTAAGTTCAAAGAAATAACCACCCTTTTCATATTCCCAAGGTTCAAGTTGTAAAGATTGACCCTGAAGCAAAAGATCAGGATCAAAAATATCGATTTCTGTTCCCCAATGATGACGACTGCCACCTGGAAGCGCTGACCAACGTAAAATGGCTTGTGCTTTTTGCCAATCATCTAACAACGTTAAATCTAATGGATTTCCTGCATCATCATGAACCTTGCGTTCACCGTTAAATTTACCGTTCCAAATGAGTTGTTGACGTTCAAAATCACGAAAGCTACTCGCGGGTTGCAAATTAAAACCATTTTTGACCGCACTTTGTTGCAATCCTTGAAACGCTTTCATTGCCTCTGCTTGCAAAAAATGATTCGGAGAATGAGGTGTAGGCAAATTGATCAAATGCTCACGGGATTTGCCGGTTAACATTTCTGGCGTTAATTTCATCTTACTTATCCAATAAATTCACTAACATTTGATGATAAATCTGACCGCACTTGGCAAGATCATCAACGTTTACACATTCATTCACTTTATGAATCGTTGCATTAAGCGGCCCAAATTCCACAACTTCAGCGCCCATTAATGCAATAAAACGTCCATCAGAGGTACCGCCACCTGTTTCTGCTTGTGGTGTAATACCGGTTACTTGCTCAATTGCCGTCGTTAATGCATCTAATAATTTACCCGGTTTCGTTAAAAATGGTTTACCCGATAAATTCCAATCAATACGGTATTTCAAGCCATGTTTTTCAAGCATTTCTGCCACTTTCTGCTTAATGCTTTCGTCAGTGACTTCCGTACAATAACGTAAATTAAATTGCACATAAAGCTCACCAGGGATGACATTATTACTCCCTGTACCCGCATGGATATTTGCAATTTGTAAACTGGTCGGCGGGAAAAATTCGTTACCGTTATCCCATTGATACGTGGTTAATTCCTGCAAGAAAGGCGCCGCTTTATGAATTGGGTTTTCCGCTAAATGAGGATAAGCCACATGACCTTGAATGCCTTGAATGTAGAGGTTACCTGTAATCGAACCCCGACGACCATTTTTGACTACATCGCCTAATGTTTTCGAGCTCGACGGCTCGCCTACCATGCAATAAGTAATTTTCTCACCGCGCGCCATTAACGCCTCGACAACACGTACCGTACCATCTTTCGCAGCGGCCTCTTCATCAGAAGTAATCAACAAAGCAATCGTGCCTTTATGATTAGGATTAGCTTTCACATATTCTTCCGCCGCTACAATCATTGCTGCCAATGAACCTTTCATATCTGCCGCACCACGACCATAAAGCATATCATACACAATTTCGGCAGAAAACGGCGGATAAGTCCATTGCGTTTCATCTCCGGTCGGTACCACATCGGTATGCCCAGCAAAGGCGATGACTGGCTCACAACTACCATGCTTCGCCCATAAATTTAACGTATCGTTGAAAGGCATCCATTCAATTTGAAAGCCGAGTTTTTCCAAACGTTCCGCAATTAGTTGCTGACAGCCCTCATCATTTGGGCTAATAGAGGGGCGACGAATTAATGCTTGTGCAAGCTCAATAGTTTTTTGTTTCATAATATTCAGTGACGACTAAAAGTGCGGTCTAATTTAACAAAATTTTCCTTCAATTTAAATCTGTTCAAATAAAAAACGGACAACCTCGTTATCCGTTTTTATTAGTTTATGAAGAATCCTAGAATTGAACTTGCAAACGTAACCAATATTGACGTCCTGGCTCATTCACTCGAACAGTTTGAAGTCCCGCTGAAGGATCTGCGCCTTTACTCACAAACTCTGCATAGGATTTATTAAATAAGTTATCAATTCCGCCCTGCAAAGTGGCATATTTATTAATTTTCCACCCTGTATTAAAGGATAACGTTCCAAAGCCTGCTGAAGCACCAATGTCTTGCCCAATAATGTTGCCTTGTCCCGCTGCATAGCGTTTTTGAGCCGAAACCAATCGCCATAAAACTCCTGCACTCAAGGTTTCATTATCCCAAGTTAATGAGTTTTTCCATTCTAATGGCGGGGTTTGAGCGAGTGGACTGTCGTCCGTGCGATTTTTACCATAAGTATAAGCAAGACTACTACCGATTTCCCAGTGACGAGCAAATCTCCATTTGCCTTCAATTTCGCCGCCTAATCGGGTTGCCTTGATATTACGAGCTGAGACATTTTTACCCACTCGTTCTAACATAATAAAATCGTGAACATCACTACCAAATAACGATACAGAAAAATCAAAGGCATCATTTTTCCAAATTAATCCCGTATCAATTTGGCGGTTTTGCTCTTTATCTAAAACTTGGCTTGCACGGCGTTCCCAATAATCTGGCGCTCGCTCTGCAATCCCTACACCGGCATAATATTTAATGCCATTGATTTCTTCTTCCCAACGGAAGAAACCTGAATGTAAACCATAAGTATGGTGTTTATTTGGGTTATTCGCCATTAAAGTGTCGTATTCAGCTTTCACTTCATCATAACGATAACCAGAAATAAACTTACGACTATCGCTTGCCGTCCAAGCTCCCTCAATAAATCCGCCCCATTGAGTAAAGTTTTGCTGTGGTTGATAAGGTTTATGTCTGTATCCTTCCCCCTTCATTTCCATACGCGCAAGGTGTTTGTCGCGCATATAATCAATGCCAATCTGTAAATTAATATCCGGCCAATCAAAGGTTGCTTTCAAATGCCCTGTATTAGTTTCACGTTTTGGATTCATCGCTTTTTTAACTTGATTTCCCATCATGCTTAAATAACGCATACTATAAGTATCCATCACATGATCAATCTTACTTTGACCGTAGCGTAATTCAAGTTCAGTGAACCACGGTGTAATATTTCGTTGTACCAAACGTACATTCCATGCATCACGATCAAACTTACTTCCATCCATCATTTGATCCGCATAAGCCGCTTCGCCTCGACTACGTTCATAAGTTCCGGTCAATAAAGTGTTTTTTGTCGGAGTGAAACCAAGCTGTAACATTTGATTACGACGCTCAAAAGAAGAATGAACGCGATTACCATCACCATCTTTGTAATTACCTGCTTCATTATGTGACACACTGGTACGTAAATAACCATATTTGCCACCCGCCATCGCATCAAAATAAGCATCACGACGTTTATTTCCACCAAGGGTTACACTGCCATTTAAATAAGTGTTTTGCGTATCAAATTCAGGTTCTTTACGAACAAAATGTACGGCTCCAGCCACTAGACCTGTGCCTTGTGTGACTGTTTGAGGTCCTTTAGTAACAACGACTTCATCATAAGCGGATGGAAAAATATAAGCAGTTGGTGGATCCATACGATTGCTACATCCTCCATAAATAAATTGATCATCCGCTTGAATACTCAAACGAGAACCACCTAACCCGCGAAATAATGGATCACCCGAACTCCCACCTTTACGAATCACGCTCATATTTGCCACAGAGTGCAATAAATCTGCACCATCACCAGCGGGTAAAGGTTGAAGTGTCGTTTTTGGATTAAGCTTGACTGAATTAGCATTCGTCTGAGTAACACCGGTAACCACAATAGGCTCCAACAATGTTACAGATTGCGTATCTTCAGCAAAAGCATTAGATATAAAAAATGAAAGAGGAAGGAGGGTAAAATAAGATTTGTTATGCATAATCAATCCCTTGTTTTGGCACTTGAGTCATAAAAACCACAATTCAACCACATAAAATCTTTCAAACAAATAAGCAACCGTTATGAAACATTTATCACATCAATGATTGAGATTGTAACAATACTGTAATGAATATTATTCTTATTAAGTGCAAAAGGCAAGGTTAAAAGATGACTATTTACTTATGCATTTTTGGTAAACATACTACTGCCAGCACCAATTGAACTATCTCCGAAATAGATAGAATCCTCCCTCTTTAATACTACTTAAATGCTGCAATATATTCTTTTTCGTTAAAGCCAATCAATGCCTTACCATCTTGCAAAATAATCGGACGTTTGATTAATGTTGGATTTTCAGCTAATACGGAAAGTGAGGTGGATTTCGAGAGTGTATTTTTCACATTTTCATCAAGATTACGCCAAGTTGTGCTACGTTTATTGACTAAATTTTCCCAACCAAATTGTGCTTCTGCTTGTTGCAAGAACCGAGTATCTAATCCATCAACTCGGTAATCATGTAATTTATGTTCAATATTATGTTCAGTTAACCACTTCAATGCTTTTTTCACTGTATCGCAGTTTTTAATGCCATAAACGATAATCATATTCTCACCTCTAAAAATAAAAAATCCCCGATTTCATTTAGAACGAGGATTCTAACTGTTACATAGATTAATCATAAATAATTAACCCGATACAAATTTTTACATCCAAAAGAAAAAGTGCGGTGAAAATCAACCGCACTTTCAAAAGGGAAATTAGAATTCGTAACCTACGCCCACTTTAGCGCCATAGTTATTCACTTTAGTATCGTCAAAGCTACCTAAACGATTATATTCTAAACCACCGTTTGCATACACTTTGTCTGCTAATTTATATTTAGCACCCGCAACTACACCATAACCCACTTTAGTTTCAGAAGAACTTTTATAACGTTGTTCTGCTCGGTCTTCAAATTTGAAACGGTTAGCCGCAAGACGAGCACCAACATAAGGTTCAATTTGAGAGTTGGTATCGAAGTCATAGAACACTGTTGCACCTAAGCCTTGAACTTTAGTGCCTTGGAAATTACCGTGATGAGTATAATCACCAGCTACACGTACATTACCTAATTTGTAACCTACTGCAACACGCGGCTCAATTTTGGTTTTGCTTGAACCACCATTACTTAATTTAGTTCTTGAAAGACCAAGATCGCCTTCTGCATATAAACCTGCATTTGCAGTTGAAGCAACTGCTAATGCACCGACAACGATAGCTAATAATAATTTTTTCATTGGATAACCCCTGTTATTTGATTGAAAACGTTAGGAATATATCACAGCACGCATTAATTTTCACTATGAAAAACCAATTTTCCCTGACATTTTCGACATAAATAGGCAATTTTATCGCGTTGAATGCGATTATGCCGACGAATCGTTAAATAATGGGTCTGGCATTCGCATTGATAAGCAAACATTTTACCTTGTACACTTTCCACATCAAATTGGTGACAAGTATCGGCAGGGAGATTAAATAACTGTGTCATCACTGCTTGCCATTCCCGTCCATGCGATTTCACCCGACCAAATACTTGATACACAATAAGGTGGGCTAATTCGTGTGGAACCACCTGACGAATAAATTCATCTGAGTTCTCGAGTAGCAAAGTGCGGTTAAATTTAATCTCATTTTTCTGCAAGTAGGCAACGCCAGCCTTTACTCCTCGCAAGTCATAACTGATTATCGGAATAGGAAATTTCCGTTGAAAGTGATTTTCAGTGAGTTGTAATGTTTCTGCAAGTTTGCGCTGTACCTGCATTTTTAAATGCCGAAATTGAGTTTGAGATGACATCATCATGCTAAGTAAACAAAAACCGCCAGATTAGCGGTTTTTATCATACAAACTTTATTTACTTATTTAAGACCTGCTGCTGCACGTAATTCTTCTGCACGATCTACTTTTTCCCATGGGAATTGTTCACGACCGAAGTGTCCATACGCGGCAGTTTGGCGATAGATTGGTTGAATTAAATTTAACATTTTAATTAAACCATAAGGACGTAAATCAAAGAATTCACGCACTAACTTAACCAATAATTCGTTGGATACTTTTCCTGTACCAAAGGTTTCCACCATGATAGAGGTTGGCTCTGCCACACCAATTGCATAAGAAAGTTGAATTTCACAACGATCTGCAAGACCTGCTGCAACAATATTTTTCGCCACATAACGCGCGGCATAAGCGGCTGAACGGTCTACTTTTGATGGATCTTTACCAGAGAATGCACCACCACCATGACGAGCTGCTCCGCCGTAGGTATCAACAATGATTTTACGACCCGTTAAACCGCAGTCGCCCATTGGGCCACCAATCACAAAACGACCGGTTGGGTTAATAAAATATTTTGTTTGTTGAGATAACCATTCACTTGGCAAAATTGGCTTGATGATTTCTTCCATCACGCCTTCGTAAATTTCTTTTTGTGAAACTTCTTCACTATGTTGTGTAGAAAGCACTACCGCATCTACACCTACGATTTTGTTATCTTCGTATTTTAAAGTGACTTGGCTTTTCGCATCAGGGCGTAACCACGATAGTTTTCCACTTTTACGTACTTCCGCTTGTTTTTCCATTAAACGATGCGCATAAGTAATCGCTGCTGGCATCAAGACTTCGGTTTCATTTGTTGCATAACCAAACATGATCCCCTGGTCACCCGCACCTTGATCCAATGGATTCTCACGATCCACACCTTGATTAATATCCGATGATTGCTTACCAATCGCATTTAATACGGCACAAGAATTTCCATCAAAGCCCATCTCTGAATGTTTGTAACCAATATCACAAATCACTTGGCGTGTAAGGTTTTCAATATCAACCCATGCTGATGTGGTAATTTCACCACCGACCAACGCCATCCCTGTTTTGACATAGGTCTCGCAAGCCACACGTGCTTTAGGATCTTGTTTTAAAATTTCATCAAGTACCGCATCAGAAATTTGATCGGCAATTTTATCTGGATGTCCTTCTGAAACAGATTCAGAAGTAAATAAATAGCTAGACATAAGTTCTCTTCTTTTTTTGGATGTATTGACGTATAGACGTCTATAATACGTATTTTTGGATAATCCGCAAGCATTTCTATCAAGTATTTTTGAAATTTAACCAATTTTGTAACATTTGTTCACCGAATTCTGACATGTAAGACTCAGGATGAAATTGCACAGAAAAAATAGGTAAATTTTTGTGCTGTGTTGCCATCACGATTTCATCATCACAAACAGCTGTAATTTCTAATGTCTCTGGTATGCTCTCAGTTTGTACTGCCCAGGAATGATAAAGACCTATTTCAAATTCGGCAGGAAGCCCTAAAAATAAGCCTGAATTTGACCGCACTTTTAAGCGGCGTTTCTGCCCATGTCGCACACTTGACAAATTATAAAGTTCTCCGCCAAAGAATTCACAAAGGGTTTGATGTCCTAAACAAACACCTAAAATAGACTTTGTTTGATAAAATCGTTCTAACATCGCAAATAATTGTGGATACGTGCTTGGAACATCTGGTCCTGGAGAAATTAAAATATGTGTATAACCTTCTACACAATCTAATGATAAATCTTCAATACTTACCACATCAAAACGCACCTGTAATTGGCGAATAAGATCCACTAAATTATAAGTAAAAGAATCATGGTTATTGATAACTAAAATTTTTTTCATACGGGCTAGTGCCATAATTCGGTGACTAAATTCATTTCAACATTATAGCGATTCTGCGTTAAAATCCTTTTTATTTTTTTATCTACAGCCATGCAAACATTTATTCATCAAGCTAATGCTTATGGCGCATTACGCCAACCTTTTTTCTTCTTAATTGATTTTGAACAGAAGAAACCGCTTATTTGTTCTTTTGATGAAAGCACTGAAAAAGGGCTGATTTGGGATATTCAAGGCGTAAAAAATATCCCTGAAAATCAACCGCACTTTGCTTTGTCTATCATTGATAAAAAGCCCATTACATTACATCAATATGAACAAGGATTTCATCTTGTTCAACACGAATTACAAAAAGGTAATACCTATTTACTCAATCTCACTTATCCTACCGAAATCAAATTAAATGGGGATTTAATCCAAATTTTCCATTCAGTTGAGGCGACTTATAAATTACTTTTTAAGGAGCAATTTGTCTGCTTTTCACCTGAATCCTTTGTACAAATTCGACAAAACAAAATTTACACCTATCCTATGAAAGGAACGATTGATGCGAGCCAGCCTAATGCCAAAGCTAATTTGTTAAAGGATGAAAAAGAGCAACGAGAACATTACACCATTGTCGATTTAATGCGTAATGATCTTGCAATGGTTGCCAAAAATATCAAAGTATCTCGTTTTCGCTACATCGATAGTATTTACACAGAACAAGGCGAAATACTACAAACCAGTTCAGAAATTTACGGTGAATTAGAAGATAATTGGCAAAATAAAATTGGCTCAATATTAGCCGCACTTTTACCTGCTGGCTCAATTAGCGGAGCGCCTAAAGAAAAAACGGTTTCCATTATCCAACAAGCTGAAAAGCAAGAACGAGGTTATTACACAGGAATTTTCGGTATTTTTGATGGCGAAAGCCTAAATAGTGCCGTCGCAATTCGCTTTATTGAACAAAGAGGTGATAAATTTTATTTTCGTAGTGGTGGTGGCATTACCATTCAAAGCCAACTTGAAGACGAATATCAAGAGCTGATTACCAAAGTTTACCTTCCAATCCAAAAGGAAAAGTAATGTTCCCTTTATTTGAAACCATCGCCATTGAAAATGGCAAAATTAAAAATATTGCTCTGCATCAAGCACGCTATGAGCGTAGCCTTATCACTTATTATGGAAAAAGTGCGGTCACTTTTTTTAATCTTTTAGATCTAATTCAAGTGCCTAAGGAGCTACATAATAAGCTTGTTCGCTGTCGAGTTGACTACAACGCTCATCAAACCCAAATTTTATACGTTGAATATACCCCTAAAACACATCGTGTATTCAAGCCCATAGTCTGTAATGAAATTGATTATTCCCTCAAATATGCTGATCGTGAACTTATCAATACCTTATTTGCACAAAAGGGAGAGGCTGATGAAATCATTATTATTAAAGGGGATTTTGTCACAGACTGCTCTATTGGCAATCTCGCCTTTAGAAAAGGAACTCAATGGTTCACACCGAATACCCCTTTATTAAAAGGCACACAAAGGGAATATTTACTACAATCCGGTCAACTTCAAGAAATTGAAATTAGACAAGAACAACTTGAGCAGTTTGACGAAATTCGAGTTATTAATGCATTGAATGAACTATAAAACGCCCATTCATTTGCCTCATTTTACTTGACTAAATCCAACATCTCTTGTGCATTCGCTAAAGCAAGATCCGTAATTTCACTGCCACCGAGTAATCTTGCAAGAGCAGGAACGCGTTCTTCTTGAGAAAGTGCGGTCATTTTAGTTTCTGTTTTATCATCAACGGTAAATTTCTCAACATTAAATTGATGATGTCCGTGACATGCTACTTGTGGTAAATGGGTCACACAAAGCACTTGGCATTTATCACCTAATTGACGCAATAATTTACCCACTACACTCGCGGTTTTTCCACTAATACCAACATCCACTTCATCAAAGATCAGCGTTGGAATCGCCGATTGATCGGACGTTAAGACTTGAATCGCTAATGAAATACGAGACAATTCACCACCTGATGCCACTTTTGCTAGCTGTTGTGCCTGTTGACCTAGATTACTGCGTAAAGTAAAGACGATATTATCTGCCCCATTTGACGCAACTTTAGTTAAATCCGAATTCACTTCAATGAAAAATTCTGCATTTTCCATTGCAAGCCCTTTGATAGAATGTGTAACCTGCTGTGCTAATTTCTCTACAGCTTGGCAACGGCTTTCATGTAATTGTTTTGCCGTATGTTGCATTTTCTCAAAGGCGGATTTTTCTTCCAGAATCAGACGTTCTTCACTTTCTGAAAAATCTAAAAGTGCGGTCAATTCTGCTTTTAATTTTTGATGCCATTCCACTAACTCTTCAGGTTTCACATTGTGCTTGCGAGCGAGTTGTAAAGCTTGACCTAAACGCTGCTCAATCTCTTGTAATAACATCGGATCTTGCTCAATATGAGATGCAAGATGTTGGACTTCACTTGTCGCCTCTTGCACTTGGATAAGTGCATCATTCAACATTGTTTGAACGGAAACATATCGAGGATCTAACTCACTTAATTCATCAATATACTGTGTCGCACGATAAAGCATAGAATCGATACTCACGGTCTCATTTTCACTGAGTAGCTGTAAGGCTGATTGTGATAACTGTGTCAGCTGTTCACTATTTGATAGACGACGTTGATCCTCTTCTAATTCTAAATATTCATTTGGACGAAGGGCAAACTCATCCAACTCTTCTACCTGATATTGTAAAAGTTGTTTCTTCGCTTCATTTTCAGCGACTTTTTGTTGGAAATTTTTAACTTGCGTTTGAAGATTTTTCCATGTTCGATAATCTTCTCGCATTTGTGCAAGTAAATCATTGTGATGCGCAAATGTATCCACCAACTGAAGCTGATAATCATTTTTCAATAATAACTGCGAAGCGTGCTGCCCATTAATATGAATAAGATATTGTCCTATTTCTTTTAATTGGGAAGCCGATACGGGTGTGCTATTGATAAAGGCTTTAGAACGCCCATCTGCATTAATGACACGACGTAGAATACAATCGGAGGGATTATCAGGATCTTGCAATTCTTGCTCTTGCAACCATTGATAAGCGGGGTTAGTTGGTTCAATAAAAAATGTCGCGCAAATTTCAGCTCTTTCCTGCCCTTCTCGAACCATAGAAGTTTCAATACGCTGCCCCAAGCATAATCCCAACGCATCAATAGCAATAGATTTTCCTGCACCTGTTTCCCCCGTGATTACAGACATACCTTTCGCCAATTCAATCTCTAATTGACGAACAATTGCAAAATTATTGATGGTAAGTTGGGTTAGCATAAAAAATCTCCTTAACTGTATATCCATATATTACAACTGATATAATATACAGTAAAGAGATTTTTGACTTTTTGATTAGAAATTTTTAAGCCAGCCTAATTTCGTGCTTAATACATTGTAATAATTGTAATTTTTCAGGTGTAATAGGCGCAGTTTATGCGGACTTTTTTCAATATGCACCACATCATCTGGGCAAAAACCGAGTGCAATTTGACTATCACAGCCTAATTCCAACTGTGAAGTGTTATGTTCTGCAAAGCGAATTGAAATTTTACTGTCTCCATCAATTACTAATGGTCGAGAAGAAAGCGTGTGCGGGAACATCGGCACAAGGGCAATCGCATTTAAATTTGGCGTTAAAATCGGGCCGCCTGCGGAAAGTGAATAAGCCGTGGAACCTGTTGGAGTGGAAACAATCAAGCCGTCTGAACGTTGAGAAAAGGCAAATTTATCGTTGATATAAACATGGAAATCAATCATGTGCGCAATTTTAGCGGGGTGAATCACCGCCTCATTTACTGCATTACCACTAGAAATAATTTCGCCATTGCGTTCAATTTTAGCTTCCAATAAAAAACGCTCTTCGACAAAAAACTCGCCGCGTTCCAAACAAGCTTCAAGCTGTGCATAAGCATTTTTCGGGTCGATATCGGTCAAAAAGCCCAAGTTACCTCGGTTAATACCAATCATTGGAATATGATATTTAGCCAAAATACGAGCATGCCCTAGCATATTGCCATCACCACCGATCACAATCACAAGTTGTGCTTGCTCACCGATTTGTTCAACTGTCGCTAACACCTCTTCGGGTAAACCAAATTTTTCACCGACGTCTTTTTCCACTAAAACTCGATATCCTCGCTCTTTCAGCCATTGATACAAGTTTTTATGCATTTGCAAATTAATATCGCGACGTGGTTTTCCCATCAAGGCGATGGTTTTAAATGATTTGACTAATTCATCCATAACTATGATTGCTCCCAAGTGCAAACTCACCGATTTCTGACCGCACTTGAATTTAAAATTTTAGCCATTATATTACATAGCAATTCAGTTTTGCTAAAATAGCACTAATTTTTGATAAATGGAGAAAAAGATGTCAGAACAAGCACAAAACTTAAATGAAAATGAAGAACTTGTTGAAGAAGTTCAACAGGAAACCACTTCAACAGAAGATCCGTTAGAAGAAGCGATCGCTCGTGTACAAGAGCTTGAAGAACAATTAAAAGCACAAGTAGAAGAAACCTCTAAAAAAGAACAAGATTTATTACTTCGCACGCGTGCAGAAATTGACAATATGCGTCGCCGTAGCGAACAAGATATTGAAAAAGCGCATAAATTTGCACTAGAAAAATTTTCAAAAGACATTTTAAATACCATTGATAACTTAGAGCGTGCGCTTGCAACGCCTGCTAATAAGGAAGATGAAAACATCAAAGCCCTATTCGCTGGTGTTGAGCTGACTTTAAAAGAGTTACTCTCAACGGTTTCTCGCTTTGGTGTCGAACCTGTTGGTGCAGTGGGTGAAACCTTTAACCCGGATCTCCACCAAGCCATCTCTATGCAACCAGCTGAAGGGTTTGAAAGCAACCAAATCACCACCGTTTTACAAAAAGGCTATACCTTAAATGGTCGTGTGATTCGCCCAGCAATGGTAATGGTTGCAGCTTAATTTCTTTTCTATGACTTAAAGAGCGGACGATTTTTCGTCCGTTTTTTATTGCTAAAAAATTTGATTCAGATCAAATTTATTAAAAAATAATTTGAGAATAATTCTCAACAAAAAAACACTCTTGCTTTCCAGATTTACCAAGGTTTCAACTCAATTTCAACCATCAAAAACACAAAACAACACTACATATTGTGTGTTGATCTATTAAATAAAACCATATATAGTGCTTTCAATTTTTTCATAGCTACCTTACAGGAGTCATAAAATGAACGCTTTCTTTGTGATTAAGCGTGATGGTTCACGAATTGGGTTTGACCTACAACGCATTACTAATGCAATCAAAAAAGCAGCAAGTGCGGTCAATATTGTTGATGAAATTTATATTCATGAGCTGAGCCAGCGAATTAATACTGAAATTTTTAGTCATTATCAGCATGAAATTGATATCAACCAGATTCAAAAAATTGTTGAAGATCACTTAATGACAAGCAAGTATCCACAAATTGCTCGTACTTATATTGAATATCGTCACGATCGCGACCTGGCACGTGAAAAACGCAGCCAATTAACCAAAGAAATTGAAGGACTGATTGAGCAAAGTAACGTGGAATTGCTTAATGAAAACGCAAATAAAGATGCGAAAGTTATCCCTACCCAACGTGATTTACTGGCAGGTATTGTGGCAAAACATTATGCCAAACGTCATATTCTGCCAAGAGATGTTGTTGAAGCCCATGAAAAAGGGGAAATCCACTATCACGACTTAGATTATGCGCCATTTTTCCCAATGTTTAACTGCATGCTCGTTGATCTAAAAGGCATGCTTTCACATGGTTTTAAAATGGGTAATGCTGAAATTGAGCCGCCTAAATCTATCGGTACAGCAACAGCTGTTACTGCACAAATTATTGCTCAAGTCGCCAGCCATATTTATGGCGGTACAACCATTAATCGTATTGATGAAGTACTTGCACCTTATGTTCAACTCAGCTTTGAAAAACATTTGAAAAATGCCGCCCAATGGCAAATTCTGGATGCGGAAGGTTATGCGAAAGCACTAATTGAAAAAGAATGTTTTGATGCGTTCCAATCCCTTGAATATGAAGTCAATACGCTCCATACATCAAATGGTCAAACACCATTTGTTACCTTTGGTTTTGGCTTAGGTACAAGTTGGCAAGAACGGTTAATTCAGCAATCGATTTTGAAAAACCGTATTCGTGGTTTGGGTAAAAATCATAAAACGCCCGTCTTCCCTAAGCTGGTCTTTACCATTAAAAAAGGCGTGAACCAAAACGAACAAGATCCAAACTATGACATTAAAAAACTGGCATTAGAATGCGCTTCAAAACGCATGTATCCAGATATTTTAAACTATGATCAAGTGGTTAAAGTCACTGGCTCGTTCAAAGCCCCAATGGGTTGCCGTAGCTTCTTAGGTGCTTATGAAGAAAACGGCCATGAAGTGCATGATGGTCGCAATAATTTAGGCGTGGTAAGTCTGAATCTGCCTCGCATTGCTCTGGAAGCACAAGGAAATGAAGAAAAATTCTACCGCACTTTAGATGAACGCTTAGCCCTCGCGAAGAAAGCCTTACTTACCCGTATTGCGCGCTTAGAAAATACCAAAGCTCGTGTCGCGCCAATTCTCTATATGGAAGGCGCTTGCGGCGTTCGACTAAAAGCCGATGATAATGTTGCGGATATTTTCAAAAATGGACGAGCATCAATTTCTTTAGGTTATATTGGCATTCATGAAACCATCAATGCACTGTATAAAAAGGGACATATTTTTGACGATGAACAACTACGTGAAAAAGGTATTGCGATTGTGCGTCGTTTAAGCGAAGCGGTAAAACAATGGCAGAAAGAAACCGGCTATGCATTTAGCCTTTATTCCACACCAAGTGAAAACTTGTGCGATCGCTTCTGTCGTTTAGATATCAAACAATTTGGTGTCATTGAAGGCGTTACCGATAAAGGCTACTACACTAATAGCTATCACCTAGATGTAGAGAAAAAAGTCAATCCATACGATAAATTAGACTTTGAAATGCCTTATCCTGAACTAGCAAGTGGCGGCTTTATCTGTTATGGCGAATACCCTAACATTCAACATAACCTCAAAGCACTCGAAGATGTATGGGATTATAGCTACGATCGCGTGCCTTATTACGGCACTAATACGCCAATTGATGAATGTTACGAATGTGGTTTCACAGGAGAGTTTAATTGCACAAGTAAAGGTTTTGTTTGTCCGAAATGTGGCAACCATGACAGTGCAAAAGTCTCCGTGACCCGACGAGTTTGTGGTTATCTCGGCAGCCCTGATGCTCGTCCATTCAACGCTGGCAAACAAGAAGAAGTAAAACGTCGAGTGAAACACCTATAATGTCGCAACATTGATTATGATAAAATAGCTCATCAAAAGTGAGCTATTTTTATTTCAATAAATAAGGAAGTACCATGCCAACACTTACACAAATCACGCAATCCATTATGCAAGATCCCGATAATCAATCATTCACAGCAAAAGGAATTGAACCGCTTTTTGCGGCACCAACGACAGCTCGTATTAATATTGTCGGACAAGCCCCCGGAATTAAAGCCCAAGAAAGTCGTTTATATTGGAATGATAAAAGTGGTGATCGCCTGCGAGAATGGCTAGGCGTGGATCGTGATACCTTTTATCACTCAGGTATGTTTGCTGTCATTCCGATAGATTTTTATTACCCTGGGAAAGGCAAATCTGGTGATTTACCGCCACGCAAAGGCTTTGCAGAGAAATGGCATGCACCGATTTTAGCTAACTTGCCCAACATAGCGCTCACCATTCTTATCGGGCAATATGCACAAAAATATTATTTACCAGAAAACGAACTTAATGTGACTGAAACGGTTCACCATTTTCGTGATTTTCTCCCTCACTTTCTCCCGCTTGTTCACCCTTCTCCACGCAATCAAATTTGGCTCAAGAAAAATCCATGGTTTGAACAAGAGATTATCCCAGTATTACAAAAGCAAGTGAAAGCGATTTTATTTCGTTAAACAAACATTCCACTCATAAAGTGCGGTCAAAAATATCTGATTTTAGCCACACTTTGCTTTGATACTAATCAATTTTTAGTATGCCTTATTTTCTGACTGAGGCCTGTTATGCTACAATCGCCGACCTTAAAAAATATAGGAAAAAATATGCAAGTAATATCTGTCACAAAATCTCAGCGAAAAGCATGGAATAAACAAACTATTATATTCCTTTCTGATGTAGCTCTCTTTTTTATTCTACTCAATACACTTCCTTTTGAACCTGCGGCAAATAAAGGGTTATCTTTACTAGCATTTGTAGCTATTTTATGGCTTACCGAAGCCGTCAGTGTAACGATCACTGCATTGTTCGTACCCATTTTATCTGTCTTATTAGGATTAGCTAATAGTCGTGAAGCGCTTGTTGCCTTTGCTGATCCAACTATTTTCTTATTCTTTGGTGGCTTTGCACTTGCCACCGCATTAAATGTGCAAAAAATCGACCAAATGATTTCTAATAAAATCATGCAATTAGCAAAAGGTCGTCTCTTTGTTGCGGTATTTTACCTCTTCTTAGCAACAGCATTTTTATCCATGTGGATGAGTAATACCGCTACTGCGGCGATGATGATCCCGCTTTCTATGATCATTTTGAGTCAGTTAGACCGCAATAAAGATCACAATACTTATGTATTTGTGTTATTGGGTATTGCCTACAGTGCCACTATTGGAGGGATGGGTACGCTTGTGGGAAGCCCTCCTAATGCCATCGCTGCCTCTCAGCTTCATTTAGGTTTTGCTGACTGGTTAATGTATGGCACGCCAGTGATGTTAATTTTATTCCCGCTTATTATTGGTTGGTTATACCTTGTTTTTAAACCGAAACTCGGTCTTCGTTTTGATGCTGAATTTGCCAAAATTCACATGACGAAAAAACGTATTTTAACCTTAACTATTTTTGTGACCGTGGCGATTCTTTGGATTTTTGGTGGTTACCTCAATCCAATTCTTTCTCAATTATTAGGGCTACCAAAACCAATTGGCAGTTTTGACAGTATGGTTGCACTCTCCGCAGCAATTATTATTTGTGTGACTGGGATCGCAAGTTGGAAAGAAATACAAGAAAATACAGAATGGGGGGTACTGTTCCTTTTCGGTGGCGGTTTAACCTTAAGCTCAGTATTGACTCAATCTGGCGCAAGCAAAATCATGGCGGATGGCATTGTCTTCATTATTGAGGGTGGCCACTACTATATGATGGCATTAATTGTTGCAGCCTTTATCGTCTGCTTGACTGAATTTACGTCAAACACAGCAAGTGCGGCCTTACTCGTTCCAATCTTTATTTCTATCGCACAAGCACTGAATATGCCACCGCTTGGTTTTGCGATGATTATTGGTTTGGGTGCATCTTGTGCCTTTATGATGCCGGTTGGTACACCGCCGAATGCAATTGTGTACTCCACAGGCTTTGTTAAACAAGCCGAAATGATCCGCGTTGGTAAATTTATTGATTTAACCTGTATGCTAATTATCGGAACAATTGCTTATCTATTCTGGATGTAGTCTTTAAATCAAACAAGTGCGATTGAAAATCACGTAGTTTTTAACCGCACTTTTTTTATCCCCCTTCACGCAAACGTTTGCGACAAATAAAAATTAACGTATAATTCGCACAATTTTTTCTACTTAAGGGAACCTAATGAATAACAATCTACTTTATACCGTGGAAGATAAGCTACCTTTCGGATTGAGTCTACTCCTTGCGGCACAACATTTACTTGCCGCACTTGGGGAATTATTGCCGTACCATTGGTGATTGGTAACGTCTTAAAATTACCGACCGAAGATACCATTACATTAGTTAATGCTGCGCTTTTAATTTCTGGTGTAGTGACCGTTATCCAATGTAAAGGCTTGGGGCCTGTGGGCATTCGTTTACCAAGTGTAATGGGAACCAGTTTTACTTTCGTTGCTGCTGCACTTGCCATTGGTTTCAGCGAATATGGCATCGCAGGTATTTTAGGTTCTTCTCTCATTGGTTCCTTAGTGATGATTATCGGCAGTTTCTTCATGCCCTATATTCGCAAATTGTTCCCACCACTTGTGACAGGGACTGTTGTTATGATGATCGGTTTAAGCCTAATTCCTGTTGCCGTTGACTGGTTTGCAGGTGGTCAACGTGGTGATGCGAATTATGCTACGCCAGAAAACTTAATGATGGCGAGCTTTGTATTAATCATCGTAGTCGCACTCGTGCAATGGGGCAAAGGGATTTTCTCTGCCGCAGCGATCGTTATTGGAATGATGACAGGCTATCTCGTTTGTTTAGCCATGGGCTGGGTAAGCTTTGAAGGCGTAAAACAAGCACAAATTTTCGCGATTCCACAACCACTACACTTTGGCTTAGCCTTCCCAATTTCAGGTATTATCGGCATGTCCATTGCGTATTTAGTGACGATCGTTGAATCAAGCGGTAACTTCCTAGCACTAGGTAATGCAACCCAAACAGAAATCACCGGCAAACATTTACGCGGTGGCGTTTTAGCTGATGGTTTAGGATCAGCCTTAGCTGCCATTATGTCCACTACACCATTCTCTTCATTCTCACAAAATATTGGTGTCATTTCTCTAACTGGTGTAGCAAGTCGTCACGTGGTTGCGCTAACCGGTGTACTTCTAGCACTAGCAGGTTTATTCCCTGTATTCGGTGCATTAATTGTATCAATTCCATTACCAGTATTAGGCGGTGCAGGCTTAATGATGTTCGCGATGATTATCGCCGCGGGTATCCAAATGTTAGATAAAGTTGCACGTAGCAAACGCAATGGTTTAATCATCGCCATTTCCATTGGCTGTGGCTTAGCCGTGACGACTCGTCCAGAATTGCTTGATAAATTACCGCATTTTTTCAAAGAAGTGCTCGGTTCAGGCATTACCGTAGGTTCATTACTTGCCTTAATTCTTAACCTCGTGCTTCCAGAAGATAAAGTGGAAGAAACAAAAGAATAAAAATAGATCGTAAATAAGGGTAGATTAACACTGCCCTTTTCTTTTCCTGTAAAACATTTCTAAAACTGACTGCACTTTGTTAAAATCAGGCATCATTTTCCATTTATCAAGGAATAAAAATGGCAGATTTACCTTTCTTAGTTGAACTCAACGAACAAAATCTTACTGAAACGTTGCAACGTTCTGTTGAAACCCCGCTTGTCATTAACTTTTATGCACCAAGCCATAAAGAATCAGCTGATTTTGCAAAAGTTCTACAACGTGTTGCAGAACAACACCAAGGACAATTTATCCTCGGCTTAGTCAATTGTGAAACAGAGCAAATGATTGCTGCACAATTTCGTATTCAAGCGTTGCCTACAACTTATCTTTTTAAAGAGGCACAAGCATTAGATGCGTTCCCTGGTGCATTAGATGAAGCCAGTTTATTGCAACGTTTGAGTGCAATTTTGCCAAAAGAAGAAGATTTAAAATTCCAAAAAGCCTTGGATTTTTTACAAGTGGAAGATTACAACTCTGCCCTTCCATTACTGAAAGAGGCCTGGGAGCTTTCAGATAAGAAAAACAGCGATGTAGCATTACTTTATGCAGAAACCTATATCGCCATGAAAAAAACAGAGCCTGCGGCAGATATTTTAGCGCAAATTCCTATTCAGGATCGCGACAGCCGTTGGCATGGCTTACAAGCGCAGATTGAACTTTTAATTAAAGCAGCAGATACGCCAGAAATTCAGCAATTACAAACAGATTATGCGAAAAATCCAACGTCTGAAATTGCATTGAAATTAGCGGTACAACTACATCAAGCCAACCGAAACGAAGAAGCGTTAGATTTATTATTTAGCATTCTAAAACAAGATCTTTCTGCGGAAAACGGTGAAGTGAAACAACAGTTTTTATCTATTTTATCAGCCATTGGCAATGCGGATCCTATCACCAATAAATATCGCCGATTACTGTATTCATTGCTTTACTAATACAATCAACTATTTTTTTATGTATGAAGGCTTTATAATGAACAAACACCAAAAGCCTCATGCTTTATTTTATAAACAAAGGATTCTTTATGTCAGACGTTAAACACAGCAAATTATTAATTTTAGGTTCAGGTCCTGCAGGTTATACCGCGGCTATTTATGCCGCACGTGCAAACTTAAAACCTGTTTTAGTGACCGGTCTTCAACAAGGTGGGCAACTTACTACCACGGATGAAATTGAAAACTGGCCGGGTGATTTTGAAATGACAACTGGCCCAGGTTTAATGCAGCGTATGTTGCAACACGCTGAAAAATTTGAAACTGAAATCGTGTTTGATCATATCAACAAAGTCGATTTATCTTCTCGCCCATTCAAACTTTATGGTGATATGCAAACCTTCACATGTGATGCATTAATCATCGCAACAGGGGCATCAGCACGTTATATCGGATTAGAATCTGAAACCGCTTATAAAGGCCGTGGCGTTTCAGCTTGCGCAACCTGTGATGGTTTCTTCTATCGTAATAAACCGGTTGCCGTTGTTGGTGGCGGAAATACTGCTGTTGAAGAAGCACTTTACTTAGCTAATATTGCGTCTGAAGTACATTTAATCCACCGTCGTGATAGTTTCCGTGCAGAAAAAATCTTAATCGATCGCTTATACAAAAAAGTCGAAGAAGGCAAAATCGTGCTTCATACTGACCGCACTTTAAATGAAGTGTTAGGCGATAACATGAGCGTAACTGGTGTACGTTTAGAAAACGTAAAAACTGGTGAAAAAGAAGACGTGAAACTAGACGGTTTATTTATTGCTATCGGTCATGCGCCAAACACTGAAATCTTCCAAGGTCAGCTTGAACTTAACAATGGTTATATTGTGGTTAAATCAGGTCTTGAAGGCAATGCAACAGCAACCTCTGTGGAAGGTGTATTTGCTGCGGGTGATGTAATGGATCACAACTATCGCCAAGCCATTACTTCGGCAGGAACAGGCTGTATGGCTGCATTAGATGCTGAACGTTATTTAGATGCACAAGAATAAGTGCGCTAAATTCTCATGTAAGGTGCGTAAAACAAGGTTTCACGCACCTATTATTTTTCAAAGGTAGATTTTTTAATCCTCCAGCCAACCCATCCTATCCTAGGATAAACAAAAACAATGGATAAACTTCGCCAAAAATATTTACAAAAATGGCTTCGTGCGCAGCAACAACCTGTTAAAAAATTAATGCGCACCAATATTGCCCTTGCCACACTTTCCTCCTTAATTCTTGTGGCGCAAACCTATTTTCTTGCAACATTGCTCGACAAGCTGATTATGCAACATGTCGATCGCGCTGAATTGGTTCCCTATTTTATTGCATTAATCATTACTTTTGCTTTGCGTGCGGTCATTTTATGGCTGCGCGAAAAAATTGGCTTTAAAGCAGGTCGATTACTGCGCAATCATATGCGCCAAAAGATCTTAGACAAAATCCATCAAGTTGGGCCGGCCACCATCAATAATAAACCAGCCGGAAGCTGGGCAAGTATCATGCTTGAACAAGTGGAAAATCTGCATAACTTCTATGCCCGTTTTCTACCACAACAAAGTTTATCGGCTATTGTACCAATGGTGATTTTAATTGCCGTATTCCCACTCAACTGGGCGGCTGGATTGATTTTGATGGTCACTGCACCGCTTGTACCAATTTTTATGATTCTGGTAGGGATTGCAGCAGCAGATAGCAGCCAAAAAAATATGGCCACCCTTTCTCGCTTAAGTGCTCAATTCTTGGATCGCTTACGCGGTTTAGAAACCTTGCGTCTTTTCAACCGCACTTCAGAACAAACACAACATATTGAAAGCACAACGGAAGACTTCCGTGAAACGACCATGACGGTACTTAAAATGGCGTTCCTCTCTTCTGCCGTGTTAGAGTTTTTCACCTCCATTTCCATTGCTTTAATGGCGGTGTACTTTGGTTTTAGCTACTTAGGCCAAGTTGAATTTGGTACTTATGGCACAACGCTGACCTTATTTACCGGCTTTTTCTGCTTAATTCTTGCACCAGAGTTTTATCAACCATTGCGTGATCTTGGGACTTACTATCACGATCGTGCAGCTGGTATTGGCGCCGCTGATGCCATTGTCGATTTCTTAGAAGCGGATTATTTAATTGCACATCAAGGCAATGAACAAATTCCAGCGCAAAGTGCGGCCGAGATTCAGGCTGAAAATTTAGTGGCGCTTTCTCCACAAGGTCAACCATTAACTAAGCCGCTTTCATTCCATATTCCGAAAGAAAGCCATATTGCCCTTGTGGGCCAAAGTGGTGCAGGAAAAACCTCTTTAATCAATGTATTACTCGGTTTCTTGCCTTATGAAGGCAACTTAAAAATTAATGGTGTGGAACTTAATCAAAGTCGTTTAAGCGACTGGCGCAAACAAATTGCGTGGGTAGGTCAAAATCCATTACTGCTACAAGGCAGCATCAAAGAAAATCTACTTTTAGGTAATATTCAAGCCACTGATGAGCAAATTGAGCAAGCCTTGATTTCTGCTCAAGCGAAAGAGTTTACCGATAAATTAGGCTTAGATAGTGAGATTAAAGATGGTGGGATTGGTGTATCTGTAGGCCAAGCTCAACGCTTAGCTATCGCACGCGCTTTACTACGCAAAGGCAATTTATTATTACTCGATGAGCCAACGGCTAGCCTCGATGCTCAGTCCGAAAATCTAGTACTTGCCGCCCTTGCAGAAATGAGCCATAACCAAACGACCTTAATGATCACACACCGTATTGAAGATCTAAAACAATGTGACAATATTTTTGTGATGCAAGAAGGTGAAATCGTTCAACAAGGGGATTTCAACCAATTAAAAGATCAAGGCTTCTTTGCCGAATTATTGGCTCAACGAAAAGAGGATATTCAATAATGCGTGCTTTACTTCCCTTTTTACGTTTATTTAAATTCGCCAAGTTGCCTTTATTTTTAGGCTTGGTTTTAATGATTACAGGTCTCGCATCCAGCATTGGCTTGCTGACCACATCGGGTTGGTTTTTAGCAGCAACGGCCATTGCGGGTCTTGGCACGTTATTTAATTTCTTCTACCCTTCTGCTTCTGTGCGTGGGCTTGCTATTAGCCGCACCCTTTTCCGCTATTTTGAAAAATTAGTGACGCACGATGCGACTTTCCGCATTTTGGCTAAATTACGGGTACAAGTTTTTGAGAAGATTATTCCATTAAGTCCTGCAGTGTTAAATCGCTACCGTAACAGCGATTTATTAAACCGCTTAGTGTCTGATGTGGATACGCTCGATAGCCTTTATCTTCGTTTAATTGCACCATTTATTACGACTATTTTTGTGATTCTAGCCATGTGTATTGGCCTCAGTTTTGTCAATGCACCTTTGGCCTTAGGTCTAGGTGTGAGCCTGCTTTTATTAGTATTCATCATTCCAACCGTTTTCTACCAATTGGGTAAAAAATTTGGCGAAAAACTCGTGGATTCACGTGCACTTTATCGCACGCAATTCTTAGAATTTATCCAAGCACAAGCGGAATTATTGCTCTTTAATGCTGAAGATAAATTGAAAGATAACATAGCTAAAACTGAAGCTAACTGGCAAGCGGACCAGCAAAAAGAAGCCAATTTAAGCGGATTTTCAAGCGCTCTTTCGCTCTTTTTAAATGGTTTAATTATTGCCGCAATGTTGTGGTTTAGCTCACAAGCGGAATTTGGCAACGATGAATATCGCATGGCATTTATTGCGCTCTTCACTTTTGCAGCCTTAGCCTCATTTGAAATCTTGATGCCATTAGGCTCTGCATTCTTACATATCGGGCAAGTCATTGCTTCAGCTGAACGCGTGACAGATATTATCGAGCAGCAACCATTAGTAACTTTTAATGGCAAGGCTGAGTTCGATCAAAATGCTACAACATTAATTGAAGCCAAAAATCTTTCTTTCACTTATCCTGAACGTCAAAATCGTGCTTTAGAGAATTTGAATTTAACCTTTCAAAAAGGCAAAAAAGTCGCAATTTTAGGTAAAACAGGCAGCGGAAAATCCACGTTATTACAGCTTTTAGTGCGTAATTATGATGCTAATCAAGGAGAATTATTCCTTGCTGGAAAACCCATTGCTGATTATTCAGAAGACACATTACGCAGCCAATTCTGCTTTTTAACACAACGTGTTCATGTATTTAGCGATACACTTCGTCAAAATCTGCAATTCGCAAGTGCGGTCAATATTTCAGATGAAAAAATGATCGAGGTGTTAAATCAAGTTGGTTTAGGCAAATTGTTGGAACAAGAACAAGGCCTAGATATTTGGTTAGGTGATGGCGGCCGTCCACTTTCTGGTGGAGAACAACGTCGTTTGGGCTTAGCCCGTATTTTGCTTAATGATGCACCAATTTTATTATTAGATGAGCCAACAGAAGGTTTAGATCGCGAAACTGAACGCCAAATTTTGCGTTTAACTCTTGCCCATGCTGAAAATAAAACCTTAATTATGGTGACTCACCGCTTAACGGCGATTGAGCAATTTGATGAGCTTTGTGTGATTGATGAAGCGAAGCTAATTGAAAAAGGCACTTACGCAGAATTATTGCAATTAGAAAAAGGGTTCTTTAAACAATTAGTGGAGCGTGTGTAAAATAAGGAAGGATAAGTTGGGTGGAAATCTTCCCAGCTTATTCTCGGCACACAGAAATTCTGACTTTGGCTGCTTTCTTCCGAACCTGACCGAGTAAACCGGACACCGTTGCGAGAGACCGAGAAGATTTCCATTGATATCGCAATGCGATTAGGTGGGCTATTATGCAAGAATTGGCCCTGTATTGCAAAGGTTAATTTATCAATTCGGTGAATTTGACGAGAAAATCAACCGCACTTTTGAGGTAAAACCATGAACTATCTCCAATACTACCCTACCGATGTTGTAAATGGCGAAGGCACTCGTTGTACCCTTTTCGTTAGCGGTTGTACGCATGGTTGCCGAGGTTGCTACAACCAAAAGAGTTGGTCTTTTGATAATGGCGTATTATTTGATGAAGCGATGGAACAACAGATCATCAATGATTTAAAAGATACGCGCATTAAACGTCAAGGGCTTACGCTTTCTGGTGGGGATCCGATGCACCCTCGTAATATTGAAGCCTTACTTCCTTTTGTACAGCGTGTCAAAAAAGAATGTCCCGATAAGGACATTTGGGTATGGACAGGTTATAAACTGGATGAACTTGATGATTATCAACGTCAAATGTTGCCTTATATTGACGTGCTTATTGATGGAAAATTTATACAAGAACAGGCTGACCCAAGCTTAGTTTGGCGAGGTTCAGCCAATCAAGTGATTTATCGTTTTAAGGTTTAACCGAATAAGGTTAAGCTATTCTGCCAAGCCTTTTCTTTAATCACTTCAGCATTTTCACTTCTTAAACGGCATAACACCTCAAAGGTGAGAACAATCCGCTCTGGTCGATTAGGTTGTCCTTGAAAGCCAAACACTGGCATATCTGGTGTATCCGTTTCTAATACCAGTGCCTCTAATGGCAACTTCGCAATCGCTTGGCGCGTTTTATTCGCACGTTCATAAGTAATCGTGCCGCCTACACCAATTTTATAGCCTAAATCCACAAATCGTTTTGCTTGATCATAACTTCCAGAAAAACCATGCACCACACCACATTTTGGCAAATTAGCCTGTTTCAAAAAGCGGAATAATTGCTCGTGGGATTTGCGACTATGTAAATTGACCGACAGATTGTATTTCTTCGCTAAATAAAGCTGACTTTCCAAAAAGTGCTGTTGCTTTTGCCACAATTCATCCGTCAATAAATCTGGAATCGCACACTCTAAGCCAATTTCTGCTACGGCTGTACAATTTTGATTACGAACGGATAACGCCGCATCCAATATCTCTAAATCATGCTCTTGATGCTCTTTGATATAAAGCGGATGCAACCCAAGTCCACAATAAAGATGCTCAGGGAAAAGTGCGGTCATATTTTGGATCGTTTTAAAATCCGACTCTTTTACCGCCACAATCAAGATTTTTTGCACATCCGCTTGCTTAGCGTTCTCCACCAGCTGAACTAATGGCTCACCAGTATCATGATGAAGATAATCAAGATGGGTATGAGTATCGAAGAAAGGCATAATGTTATTTTACTTAAGAAAAAAGTGTGTAGATTACGCATCCACACACCGAATTAATTATTCTACAGAAACGGATGTAATCACCACATCTTCTGTCGGAACGTCTTGGTGGAAGCCTTTATTACCGGTTTTTACTTTCTTGATTTTATCAACCACATCCATGCCTTCAACCACTTCACCGAATACGGCATAGCCCCATTCTTGCACAACTTCACGGCCAAACATCTCTTTTGAACGGTAGTTTAAGAAGTCATTATCTGCCACGTTAATAAAGAATTGTGCCGTTGCAGAATGTGGATCAGAGGTACGCGCCATGGCGATTGTGCCACGTTTATTGCTTAAACGATTGTTAGCTTCATTTTGGATCGGTGCGTTTGTTGCTTTTTCGCGCATTCCGCTTTCCATACCACCGCCTTGGATCATAAATCCATCAATAACACGATGGAAAATTGTGTTATTATAGAAACCGTTTTTACAATAATTTAAAAAGTTTTCTGCAGTGATTGGCGCTTTATCAAAATCAAGTTTAATTTTAATATCGCCAAAATTTGTGTGTAATGTAACCATGTTGTTTTCCTCTTGAAAATTAAGGCATTCATTATTCCACAAATGGCGAGAAAGTGCCACAAGGAGCAGAAAAAGTGCGGTCGTTTTCCAACCTGTTTTAAGAGAAAAAATATGTTAAAGATTTTTAATACCCTCACTCGAGAAAAAGAAGTGTTCAAACCTATCCATGAAGGAAAAGTGGGTATGTATGTGTGCGGCGTGACCGTTTATGATTTATGCCATATTGGTCACGGCCGTACCTTTGTGTGTTTTGATGTGATTGCTCGCTATTTACGCTCTTTAGGCTACGATTTAACTTATGTGCGTAATATCACGGATGTGGACGATAAAATCATTAAACGTGCATTAGAAAACAAAGAAACCTGCGATCAACTTGTAGATCGTATGGTGCAAGAAATGTATAAAGATTTTGATGCGTTAAACGTACTACGTCCTGATTTTGAGCCTCGTGCAACGCATCATATTCCTGAAATTATTGAGATTGTGGAAAAACTGATTGCGCGTGGTCATGCTTATGTTGCAGACAATGGCGACGTGATGTTTGATGTGGAAAGTTTTAAAGAATACGGCAAATTATCACGCCAAGATCTTGACCAATTACAAGCGGGTGCACGTATTGAAATTAATGAAATCAAGAAAAATCCAATGGATTTCGTGCTTTGGAAAATGTCGAAAGAAAACGAACCAAGCTGGCCATCACCATGGGGTGCTGGGCGTCCAGGTTGGCACATTGAATGTTCAGCGATGAACTGCAAACAACTTGGCGAACATTTTGATATTCACGGTGGTGGTTCTGATTTAATGTTCCCACACCACGAAAATGAAATTGCGCAATCTTGCTGTGCTCACGGTGGCCAATATGTGAATTATTGGATCCATTCTGGCATGATCATGGTAGATAAAGAAAAAATGTCGAAATCCCTCGGCAACTTCTTCACTATTCGTGATGTATTAAACCACTACAATGCCGAAGCAGTGCGTTATTTCTTATTAACAGCACACTATCGCAGCCAACTCAATTATAGTGAAGAAAACCTGAACTTAGCACAAGGTGCATTGGAACGTTTGTACACCGCTTTACGTGGCACTGATCAAAGTGCGGTCGCTTTTGGCGGTGAAAATTTTGTGGAAGCCTTCCGTGAAGCAATGGACGATGATTTCAATACGCCTAATGCCCTTTCTGTCCTATTTGAAATGGCGCGTGAAATCAATAAATTGAAAACTGAAGATGCAGAAAAAGCCAATGATCTTGCTGCACGTTTACGTGAATTAGCGGGTATCTTAGGTTTACTTCAACAAGATCCAGAAAAATTCTTACAAGCTGGCTCTGACGATGATGAAGTCGCAAAAATTGAAGCGCTTATCAAACAACGCAACGAAGCTCGTGCAGCTAAAGATTGGGCTGCTGCGGATGCGGCACGTAATGAACTCACCGCGATGGGAATTGTATTAGAAGATGGCGCCAACGGCACAACGTGGCGTAAACAATAATCTCACTTTGATACAAAAACTGCGGTCAATTTGACCGCAGTTTCTCTTTTAAGAAGAAAGCATTACATTTTCAGGTTTTCCATTGTTTTTGCTTTTTTCTTCATTTCTTTTGCTTTCATTTCTTTTGTTTTCATATTATCCATTTTCATGTCGTGAGATTTCATATCATGAGATTTCATCATTCCATCAGATGCCATTTTGTCGTTCTGCATTGGCATAGCGTCTTTTGTCATCGGCATGGGATCTTTTGCCATCGACATTTCATTAGATTTCATATCGGTCGCATAAAGACTGGTTGCGAAGAAAAGTGCAGCAATAGCAGTAAAGGTTGTTTTTGCAGTAATATTTTTCATTTTGAATCTTCCTTAATTTGTGAATAATTAACGTTATCTAGAAAGGCCTTCCCCTTTCATTATCATTAGACGAATCAGGAACCTTTTTCTTACACATTTTCCAAGGAAAAAATATGGAAACCGGAATTTCCGATAAAGAACTGACACAAATTAGAGAGCAAATGCTGAAATTTGCCACATTACAGGTGAATAATCCTGTATTAGCTGAAGATTTGGTTCAAGAAAGTTTTTTGAGTGCATTTAACCATCTCGAGCACTTTAAACGACAAGCGGCATTTAAAACCTGGGTCTTTGCTATCTTAAAAAATAAAATCATTGATTTTCTTCGCCAGAAAGGCAAATTAATGCTAGAAACCGAAATTGAAGATGAAGAACAAACCAATCATTTCTTTGATGAAGGTGGACACTGGAAAGCTGAACATTCCCCGCTTGATCTTGAACAGAGCGAAAGTGCGGTCTATTCCGAAGAGTTTTGGCTGATTTTTGAAACTTGTTTAACTTGCCTACCGGCTAAACAAGCCAAAATTTTTATGATGAGAGAGTTTTTGGAATTATCTTCCGAAGAAATTTGCCAAGAAATCCAATTAAGCACAAGTAATTTGCACACGACACTCTATCGTGCCCGCTTACAACTGCAAAACTGTTTATCTCATAAACTTTAAGGAGTAAATTTATGAAATGCCGCCAAGCGACTCGACTCATTTCAGATGCGCAGGAACGCCCATTAATTACTAAAGAAAAAATTGGGCTCAATCTGCATCTTTCCATTTGTACACATTGTCGTAAATTTCAACGAAACTGCAATACATTGAGAAAGTTAATGAAGGATTTTAAGGGATAATAAAAAAGCGGAAGAAAACTTCCGCTTGTAAGTCTATTACTTCGCCATTAACGCTGTTGCACGAGAAATGACTTCCTTGACTTCATCATCCGTCAATTTACCTTCTTTCACAAATTGCACTTTGCCGGTTTTATCAAGCAAAATAATCACGCTATCTTTTTCACGTAATCCCCATGCATTTTTGACCGCACTTTTATCATCTAAAATCACTTGGCTGTGGGCATTTTCTTTTTTGCCTTTTTCTGCACTACTTTTCACAAACATGCCTGTGCCCACGACGGCATCATCCGCATTAATGATGGTCGTGGTTTGATATTTAGCTTGGTTAAAATGAGCCGCTTTGATGGCTTCGATCATTGCTTGATTTTTCTCTTTTGCCGCACTTCTACCTGCAATATGTTGAATCACACGGACTTTGCCAGGTAATGCCGTTGAGCTCCATGATTTATAAGCCACATCATTGCCATTTAAAGTGATTTCACCTTTATCCGAAACCGTTACATTGGCCAAAAGTTGGTTAGGTTGGATATTGTGCGCGAATGCATTAACTGAGATTAAACTCCCCATCACTGCACTCAAAAGCATAATTTTTTTCATAAATACCTCATAAATTTCGTGAAATTGCCCATTTTTTGGCGAATAGTCACTTTTTTGTTATACTCCGTGCGCATTATACTTTGCTTAAATCAGATAAAGAAGGAAAAAGAAATGGATCAAATGCCAGCTTGCCCAAAATGTAAAGGCGAATATGTTTATCATGATTCTGTGAATTTTGTTTGCCCTGATTGTGGCAATGAGTGGAATGGTAACGAAATAGTTGAAGCCGATGAAAATCAACTGATTGTAAAAGACAGCAACGGTAATTTATTAGCCGATGGTGATGATGTGCTTTTAATTAAAGATTTAAAATTAAAAGGTTCATCTGAAGTGTTAAAGAAAGGCACTAAATTCAAAAACATCCGTTTAGTCAACGGTGATCACAACGTTGATTGTGGCAAAATCATGTTGAAATCAGAGTTCTTGAAAAAAGCTTAAGAATTACAAATAAAAGAGCGGTCGATTTTAACGTTGTTTTAAATCGACCGCTCTTTTTTTATTTTCGTTATACCTTCGCAGGCTTCACTATTTCACTTGGATAACAACCAAGTACCTTCAGATAATTACTGAATTGCTTAAGCTCTTCCAAGGCAATTTGGGTATCAGGATGATGAATATTTCCTTCAATCTCCAAATAAAACATTTCTTCCCAAGGTTTGCCATAAATAGGACGTGATTCAAGCTTAGTCATATTAATACCATGCTTTTTAAACACAAGTAAAGCATCCACTAGAGAACCCGCTTGTTGCGATGTTGTCATCAACAATAAGGTTTTAGTATGAATTTGCGGTGAAACTTCTCGAGCTTGTTTGGCTACCACAATAAAACGAGTAATATTGTTTTCTTGATTCGCAATATTATGTTTTAACACATGTAAGCCGTAAAGCTTGCCGCCATCTTCATTACCTAATGCCGCAATATTCGGCTTATTCAAACTTGACACAAGCTGCATTGCATGAGAGCTACTTTCGCAGTACTCGATATGCACACGCTCAAGACTTTGAATAAATTGACTACACTGCTGAATCACCTGTGGATGGCTATAAAGTGTATCAATTTTGCTTAAATCATCCTGCTCATTCACTAAAACACAGTGCTTGATAGGATAAGCCAACTCGCCTACCAAAGATAAGTTGGTATGTTGAAGCAAATCATAAACTTCATTAATTGCACCTGATGTAGTGTTTTCTAAAGGAAGTACGCCATAATCAGCTTCTCCGCTTTCAACTTTTTCAAAAATTTGAGCAAAGGAATCGCAACTGATTTCAGCAAATTGTTGATGATAGCGAGCCGCATAATTACGTGCAGCCAAATTAGAGTAAGAACCACGCTTGCCTAAGAAAGCGATATGTAACGTTTCTTCTCGTTGCTCATTGAGTTTTTTCTGCAAATACACTTGCTGTGTGAGCACAGAATCTTCAATGATCTTTTGGAAGACTGCGGTAATATATTGTGGTTCAAGCTGATAATTTTGACTTTCAGAAAATTGCACAAGCTCTTGCAATAGCTGCTGCTCGCGCTCTAAATCGCGCAACGCTTTTTGTGTCACTTCTTTACTTCTTACTACATCATACGCCAGGCGATGACGCTCTGAAAGCAGCTTTAACAAGCTGCGATCAATTTGCGTAATTTGCTGACGAATTTCTGATAAATCTAATGCCATTTCATTCCTTATTTAAAGGTTACTTCATTATGAGGGATATATTTTCCAGCACTAATAGGTGAATTTTTCTCAAAAAATTCTTTTAAAACATCCGCATCAATAAAACCTGTGTTAACGAAAGTTGGATTTTTGGTCATAACCGGATAACCATCTCCACCAGCTGCATTATAGCTTGGGACAGAAATACGGTAAGTTTTATTTAAATCCAATGGTTTACCTTGAATTTTCACATTTTCAACTTTCTTATCCACACGATTTACTGTCATGCTGATACCTGAATATTGTGCATAGGCACCAGAATCCACTTCTTTCAATGCGACTACATTTAAATAATCCAATAATTCTTTACCGGTTAATTCAAAATAGCTCACAATATTACCAAATGGATGGATTTTTAAAATATCTTTATAGGTTACATCACCTTCTTGGATAGAATCACGAATACCACCTGAGTTCATGATACCAATGTCTGCTTTCGCTTTTTGACGTTGCGCTTCTGCAATTAAGTGACCAAGGTTAGTTTGTTCAAAACGAATAATGGTACGATCACCTTCTAACTTACCATTTAATTTCCCCACTTTTTGGCTTAATAAAGCATCACCTTTATCTTGGTAAGACTTTAAAAGTTTTTCCATTTCCGGATCTTGTGGAATCTCTTCGGCATAGTTCACATATTCCGTTTTACCATCTTCTTTTTTCACTTTCTTCTTCAAGTTCACTGGAATTAATTGATAATTCACTAATTTTAATTCACCATTTTTGAACTCAAAGTCTGCACGACCAACATATTTACCATATTCAAATGCTTGCATAATCCAAGTACCATTTTGGAAATCTGGTTTACATGGTTGAGTTGGTTGATAATCTTTAATCCATACCCCTTTATCATCCACACAAATCGGATCATGGCTGTGACCACCGATAATCATATCGAATGCGCCTCTATCTAAATTACGCGCAAGACTCACATCACCTGGCGCATTTGAACCATGTTTCGCATCATAATAATAACCCATATGCGTTAAAGCGATTTTCACATCTGGCTTAACTTTTTCATTTAGCTCCTTTAATGTGGCTTTTGCTACCGTTGTTGGATCTTCAAATTTCACATTGTGAAGGTATTCTGGGTTACCTAATTTTGCAGTATCTTCCGTGGTTAAACCGACCACGGCAATTTTAAGATCTTGTTTATTTAAAATGGTATAAGGCTTAACTAAGGTTTTACCTGTTTTGGTATTAATGACGTTTGCAGATAAGAATGGGAAATTCGCCCATTTTTCTTGCATATCCAGTACTTGTAATGGATTATCAAACTCGTGATTACCTAATACGGTTGCTTCATAGCCCATCGCATTCATTGCTTTAATGTCAGGTTCTGCCGTTTGCATATCTGACTCAGGTACACCAGTATTAAAATCACCTGCATTTAATAAAACGAGTGAGCCACCTTTTTGCTCGACTTCAGCTTTTACGCGATTAACAATTGTTTTGTGTGCTGGAAAGCCATATTCACCTTTTGCATTCGGCCAAAAATGTCCGTGCGTATCATTGGTATGCAATATAGTAAATTGATAGGTTTTATCTTGTTCATATGCCATTGCCGCAGAAGTTGCTAGCACAAGAGGAAGCGCGGTAAATAATTTTTTCATAATAAAAAACACCTCTATTTTTGACCGCTCTTTACCTTCGCAGAAAACAAAAATAACAGAGCAAGATGGGAAATAAAAAAGCTATACTCCCGAAAGAAGTATAGCTTTTCAACAAAACATTGTTAGATGAGTACCTGTGCAGGCGCGACATAACCTTGTGGAACTTGTTTCTTATCTTCAAAGGTAACAAATTCCCACGCTTCCTGATCGGCAAGTACAGCACGGAGTAGCTTGTTATTTAAACCGTGACCAGATTTATAAGCTTTGAAATCACCGATGATGTTATAGCCACACATATAAAGATCGCCAATCGCATCAAGCATCTTGTGACGAACTAATTCATCTCTGAAACGTAATCCATCTTCATTTAAGATACGGTAATCATCTAATACGATAGCATTATCTAAGCTACCACCTAGCGCAAGACCTTGAGATTGAAGATACTCAATATCTTTCATGAAACCAAAGGTTCTTGCACGACTAATTTGATGTACGAATGCTTGTGCTGAGAAATCCATCACGTAATTACGTACATTTTTACTAATCGCTGGATGATCAAAGTCGATTGTAAAATCTAAACGGAAACCATTGTAAGGTTTAAATTCTGCCCATTTATCACCGTCTTCTACTCGTACATTTTTCTTAATACGAATAAATTTCTTCGGTGCATTTTGTTCTTCAATACCTGCGTCTAAAAGCAAGTAAATGAATGGGCTTGCACTACCGTCCATGATTGGAATTTCAGGTGCATCAACTTCGATAATGATATTATCGATACCTAAACCTGCTAATGCTGCGTTTAAGTGTTCTACGGTTGAAACACGCACACCTTGTTCATTCACAAGTGCAGTACAAAGCATTGTATCGCGCACTGAATCCGCATTCGCAGGGAAAGTCACCGGCGGATTAAGATCGGTACGACAGTAAATCACGCCAGTATTCGGCATAGCCGGGCGCAACGTTAATGTTACTTTTTTACCGCTATGTAAGCCTACACCTGTGACTTTAATGCTTTGTTTTAATGTTCTTTGTTTAATCATCTCTTTTACCTTATTGCTTCACAACAAGATTACTTTTACTCTTATTTCTCATCACGACCAAATGATGCCGGATTAAAGAAATTAGGATTATTTCTTAACTGTTCTAAACGACTTGGATCAAGCGGTTTATTTAAGTTACCGTATTGTGGATTTTGTTCCTGTGCTGGTTCAGGTTGTGGATTATGTCTTAATGCATCTAAACCATGTAAACCAACTGGCGGTTGTGGTTGAATCGTTTCTTGCGCTACAGGTTGTTGAACTTGAGCTTGTTGCATTGTCGCTTGAGGGCGAGCAATCACTACAGGCTCTGCTGAAACTACATCACCTAAACCTGTCGCAACGATCGTTACACGAATTTCATTGCTCATTTCAGGAACTAAACTGGTACCTACTACGATAGTCGCATCTTCTGATGCGAAGCTACCTACAGTGTCACCTACCACGTTAAATTCATCAAAGCCGAGATCCATGCCTGAGGTAATATTAACAAGGATACCTTTAGCATTAGAAAGATCGACTTTCTCTAATAAATCATTTTTAATTGCAAGACGCGCAGCTTCTTCTGCTCGACCCGCACCTGGTTCACTTTGAGCTGAACCAAAACCAATCATCGCTTGGCCCATTTCCGACATAACGGTTCTTACGTCAGCAAAGTCCACGTTGATTAAACCTGGAGAGGTAATCATATCGGAGATGCCCATAACAGAGTTACGTAATACGTCATTTGCAGCAGCAAAAGCATCAATTAATGTTGCATTTTTTGGGAGAACTTTTTGAATTTGTTGGTTAGGAATGATGATCATTGAATCCACATATTGTGAAAGATCTTTAATCCCTAATTCAGCAAATTGCATACGTTTTTTGCCTTCAAAGCTAAATGGCTTAGTAACAACAGCTACAGTTAAAATGCCCAATTCTTTCGCTACTTTAGCAACGATTGGTGCCGCACCAGTACCTGTACCACCGCCCATACCGGCTGCGATAAAGACCATGTCTGCACCTTCAAGCATTTTACGGATTTCTTCTTGGTCATCTTCAGCCGCTTTACGACCTACATTTGGGTTTGCGCCTGCACCAAGACCTTTCGTTGTTGCCCCACCAATTTGTACAGTTTGTTGAACTTGGCTTTTGCGTAATGCTTGCGCATCGGTATTCACCGCATAGAATACGATCTTACCGTGTTCATCGCTATCAATTGCACTTTCGCCCAAGAAATTACCATTGAATTCTTGTTGCACCATGTTAGCAACCATGTGGTTAACCGCGTTACCGCCGCCTCCACCAACACCGACAACCTTAATCAGTGCACCTGTTTGCTCTTCAAAATCACCATACTCTGGGTATAACATTTGCTGTTCTCCGTTACTGCTAATACTCTGCTAGCATATTAATAAAAGTTAGATCTTTCTTATTCTAAATGAAAAAGTCAAAATTATCAAAATTCTGATTTCACTTTATTGAAAATATTTTTAAGGCCTTTCCAGAATTTTCTGCCAACACCTTCATCACCATAGTTACTATCTACAGGATCATTATCACTATTTTGATGATGATATTGTAGTAATCCGACTACAGTTGAATATTGTGGGCGATTTACATAATCCGTTAAGCCTGTAATATTCAATGGACTACCAATACGTACTTGGCAACCAAATACATTCGAAGCACAATCTTTTAAGTCTTCAATTTGTGCACCACCACCGGTAATAACGACACCAGCAATCAATTCAAATTTAATATGTTTGCTTTCTAAATCTGCTTTAAGCTTATCTAATTCGTCCTTAACAACGCCTAATAGTTCAATATATCTTGCTGAAGTGATTAAAGATAAATCACTTTTTGTTAAAGCACGTGGCGCTCGACCACCAATACTTGCTACTTCAATTTTCTTATCGCCATGTAAACGTGCCGGATATAATGCACTCGCATAATTCACTTTAATGCGTTCAGCTTCTGCACGAGAAACGGTACATGCATGGGCAATATCATTGGTTACAATGTTCCCTGCGTAAGGAATAACCTTGCTGAAACGCAACGAGCCATTGGTGTAAACCATCATATTCATGGTACCTGCACCAAAATCAACTAAGCAAACACCAAGATCTTTTTCATCTTCAGTTAAAACAGAATGTGTTGCTGCAAAGCCGGAGAACACGACTTTATCGACTTGTAATCCGCAACGCTCAACTGCTTTTTTCAAGTTATTTTGCCAGTCTTGATGACACGCAATTAAGTGTACGTTTGCTTTTAAACGAACACCTTGTAAACCTAATGGGTTTTTAATATTAACTTGTTTATCCACGGCATATTCTTGTGGGATTATGTGTAATAAAGAAAGACCCTCAGGTAATTTCACTGAGCTCGCTGTATGTAGAGCATCATCAATTTCATCTTGAGTCACTTCATTTTCAGAAATAGCAACAAAGCCGCTCTCATTCAGGCTTTGAATATGCTCACCTGTAATCGCAAGAGTCACGCTCATAATTTGGCAATCGGCCATTGATTCAGCTGCTTCAATGGCACGTTGGATAGAATTAACAACGGCATCTAAATCAGTAATACTGCCACGATCAATCCCTTTCGATGGACAACTACCCACGCCAAGTACATTTACTACACCATCAGGAAGCACTTCCCCAACGACAGCAACAACTTTTGATGTACCAACTTCAAGACCTACAATTACTTTCGGTTCCAACTCTTTTGCCATTTTCTTATTACACCTAATGAATTATTTTTTATTTCTCTGTCAATCCAACTGCTGCTGATGCAGAAGCATAGCGCAAATCTACATAGTCAATTCGTTTACCTTCAGGCACTTCAATTTGTGGGTAAATCGTTACAAATCGATCTAATTTAGGTTTCCAATCTCCACGCCCAAGTTTCAGTACTATATCATTATCTAGCGTAACTTGCCACGCACCACGATCATCAATTGTCACACCTTTAACCAGCAAATTTTTCGCCTTAAAATCAGCAAAAATTTGATTCCAAGCTTCTAAGACCTTCAAGCTTTGATAATCTGGACCACCTAAATAAGGTAAAGCTTTTTCTTTTAACTTATCCATCGGCAATTGGAAAACCGTTCCCTCTTTTGTCACGAACTCTGTTTTGTTCCAAATGGCGACTGGCTGATATTCTGATAACCAGATACTTAAACGATTTGGCCAAATTTTACGAACTACTGCACCTTTTACCCAAGGAATCGTTTCAAGCTGTTCTTGAATTTGCTTAACGTCTTGTCCCCAGAAGCCCTTGAGAGAGCCCATTTTGAGCAACACATCTTGCACATCCGGATAAGTTGTAAATTCATTTTGACCTACTAAGGCATAGGCAGTAATTTTTCTATCACCGTCTAAGCTTTCAAGCCAATTTTGCCAGTTTGAATAAACGAAATACCCTAGCCCCGCACAAAGTAACACCAAAGCAAGTTTAACCTGCAACATAAAACGGAATTTACCTTCTCCGTTAGATGAACGAGCAAATTGCGTTGGCGGTGTATTTTTGCGCTTAATTACATTCATTACGCACTCAACTCCAAAATTTTCACGACGAGTTGTTCAAATGAAATACCGACTGTTGACGCAGATTTAGGGAATAAACTGTGACTTGTCATGCCTGGGTTCGTGTTTACTTCGACTAAACGGAAATTACCTTGTCCATCAGTCATTACATCAATGCGGCTCCAGCCACGACAACCCACGACGTCATAAGCTCGTTTAACTAATTTCGCCAATTCTTGCTCACGTTCAGCTGAAAGGCCAGCAGGGCAAAAATATTGAGTGTTATCTGAAATATATTTCGCATCATAATCATAAAACTCACCTTCTGGCACAATGCGAACAGCAGGCAATATTTCGCCACCTAAAACAGGCACAGTTAATTCATCACCTGCTAACCATTCTTCAATCAAAATGGTGTTATCAAATTTGAGTGCATAATCGACCGCACTTTTTAATTCTTCGACTGCTTTTACTTTCGTTAAACCCACACTTGAACCTTCAAGAGATGGCTTAACCATCAAAGGTAAACCTAATTTTTCGACTACTGCTTGTGGGTTTAGTTCGTGAGCGTTTTCTTTCGTCACAATCTCCATATCGGCAACAGGTAAACCAAAGGCTTTCCACAACATTTTAGTACGCATTTTATCCATGGTTAATGCTGAAGCCATCACCCCACAACCGGTGTAAGGCAAGCCGATTTGTTCTAATAAACCTTGCATAGTGCCATCTTCACCACCGCGACCATGTAAAATGTTAAAAACGCGATCAAAACCATCTGCTTTTAAATTCGCGACATTATATTCTTTAGGATCGATACCGTGTGCATTATAACCTTGGCTTACTAAGGCATTTAACACAGCTGCGCCAGAATTAAGAGACACTTCACGTTCAGCTGATGTGCCGCCTAACAACACAGCAATTTTTTCTTGTTTTAAATTCATTGTTTTATCCTGTTTTCCTTTATTCTTCATCAAAAGTAAGGTTATTTTTCGATGTATTTATGCTTTCCAACGTTCTGCTAGACCACGAGAAATTTTGCTTACACTTCCCGCACCTTGAGCAAGAATTAAATCGCCATCTTGAATAATTTGATCTAACACATCACCGAGTTGTTCCGTATCGGAAACTAAAATTGGATCGACTTTTCCTAGATTACGAATAGAACGACAAAGTGCTTTGCTATCTGCACCGACAATTGGCGCTTCACCTGCCGCATAGACATCTAACATAATCAATGCATCCACTTGGGATAATACTTGCACAAATTCATCAAATAAATCGCGAGTACGTGAATAACGGTGAGGCTGGAAGATCATGACAATACGTTTATCTCCCCATCCTTCACGCGCTGCTTTAATTGTTACATCAACTTCTGTTGGGTGATGACCATAATCATCTACTAAGCGTACTTTACCATTTGGACGAATAAACTCGCCTAATTGGTCGAAACGTCTGCCCGCACCTTGGAAATCAGCAAGTGCTTCTAAAATCGCTTCATTGCCAATGCCTTCTTCTTTTGCCACAGCAAGTGCTGCCGTCGCATTTAACGCATTGTGTTTACCCGGTACATTCAATAATACATTAATACGTTCACCACTTGGACAAACTACGGTGTAATGACCTTGGAAACCAGTTTGTTCATAATCTTCGATACGATAATCAGCGTGTTCACTGAAACCATACGTTAACACCTGACGACCAACTTGAGGAACTAGCTCCATTAATACCGCATCATCTGCGCACATCACCGCTAAGCCATAAAACGGCAAGTTATGTAAGAATTTTACATAGGTGGCTTTCATTTTCTCAAAGTCACCTTCGTAGGTATCCATATGATCCGGCTCAATATTCGTCACAACAGAAACCATTGGCTGTAAGTGTAAGAAAGAGGCATCACTTTCATCTGCTTCAGCGATTAAATAACGGCTTGCACCTAAATGTGCATTTTTACCGGCTGATTTAACTAAACCACCATTAACAAAAGTTGGATCCAGTTTCGCTTGAGTATAAATCATAGAAATCATGGCTGTCGTTGTGGTTTTACCATGGGTGCCAGCTACTGCAATACCATGACGGAAACGCATAATTTCAGCTAACATTTGTGCTCGCTGGATAACTGGAATACGATTTTGTTTAGCGGCAATTAATTCTGGATTATCTTCATGGATCGCGCTTGATACAACAACGACACTTGCCCCTTGCACATTTTCCGATTGATGACCAATGAAAATTTTTGCGCCTGCTTGAGCAAGACGCTGAGTCACGACACCATCTGCAATATCGGAACCAGAGATATCATAACCTTCATTTAATAAAATTTCGGCAATCCCACTCATACCGGCACCGCCGATACCAATGAAATGGATTTGTTGAACCCGACGCATCTCAGGGATAATCTTTCTAATTTCGTCCGAAATATGTTTCATATTATTTCACCTTTATTTTTAACCGCACTTTTAGGTTAAGGGTTTATTTACTCCACCCTTCACTTCTGTGTCCTTATTTCGCGTTCTCTACAATGACATCAGCTACACGTTTAGCCGCTAATGGTGCTGACATTTCTTTTGCCTTAATCGCCATCGCTAGCAAAGTTTCACGATCTGTTTTTTCTAAGAAATCGACTAACACATCCGCATTTAATTCATTTTGCTGAACGATTTTTGCTGCACCGACATCAGCAAGGTATTTCGCGTTTAAATATTGCTGTTGATCTTTATGCTGGAATGGCACGAAAATCGCCGGTGTTCCCACTGCAGCTAATTCACATACTGTTAAAGCACCAGAACGGCAAATTACCACATCCGCCCAAGCGTAGGCTTCCGCCATATCATCAATAAATTCTGTAATTTTGACCGAATCTGCCTGTTCACCATAAAGTGCAGTCACGCTTTCAACTGAACCTTTACCCACTTGATGACGCACTTCTAGTTTATCTGCCAAACACGCTACTACTTGCGGAATAGTCTGATTGAGTACGCGAGCCCCTTGGCTACCACCCACAACGAGCACTCTCAGTTTTCCACTTCTTTCTGAAAAACGTGCTTGTGGTGATGGCATTTCAAATAAATCTTGGCGAACTGGGTTTCCTACAACTTCGGCATCTTTGAATGCCGTTGGGAAAGCTTGCAATACACGTGTCGCAATTTTAGCCAGCCATTCATTAGTTAAGCCTGCTACGGCATTTTGTTCATGTAAAATAACTGGCACACCACAAAGTTTTGCAGCGATACCACCAGGGCCTGATACATAACCGCCCATGCCTAATACCGCATTAGGTTGATATTCTTGAATAATTTTACGAGCTTGCAATACTGCTCTTAAAATAGCAAAAGGGGCACCAAGTAATGCTTTAATGCCTTTACCACGTAACCCTGAAATTTGAATAAAACGAATCGGAATACCATGCTTTGGTACAAGCTGTGCTTCCATGCGATCTTTAGTACCTAACCAGCAAATTTCCCAACCTTCTTTTTGTAAGGTTTGAGCTGCAGCAATGGCAGGAAAAACATGTCCACCCGTACCACCTGCCATAACTAATAATTTTTTACTCATAAATATCTCTAATCATCTCTCAAACGAGCTTGACCACCACGTTGTAATCTATTTTCATGGTCAATACGCAATAAAATCCCTACAGTTGCCGACATAATGATGATACTTGAACCACCGTAACTCACTAATGGGAAAGTTAAACCTTTTGTTGGTAACATCCCTAAAGCCATGCCAAGATTCACGAAACCTTGGAAGAAAATCCAGAAACTAATACCTAAAGCAAAAAAACCACGGAAACGTTGTTCTAACATGAGTGATTCCCGTCCAATTTTCATCGCACGGAAAATCAATAAACCTAAGAGAACCACTACCACCAAAATACCAATAAAACCAAATTCTTCGCCGATAATCGCCATGATAAAGTCAGTATGTGCTTCAGGAAGATAATCAAGTTTTTGAATAGAGTTACCGAGCCCTTCCCCACTAATTTCACCACGACCAAACGCCATCAAAGAGTTAGTCAGCTGGAATCCTGTTCCATAAGGATCTTTAAACGGTTCTAAGAAACCGGTAAAACGTTTTAAACGATACGAAGCTGAAAGAACCAGCCATACAAAGAGAAGTATGCCTGTACCAATTAGCAAAATAAATTGCCAAAAATTTGCCCCAACAATAAAAAGCATGCCAAAGGTAATAACGAAAAGTACAACGGTACTCCCTAAGTCAGGTTGGGCTAATAAGAATACACCTAATACGCCCATCACAATAAAAGGCTTAGCTGCACTGAATTTTTTACCACGTACTTCATCATAACGACGTGTAAAATAGCTCGCCAGGAAACAGGTTAACGCTAACTTCGCAAATTCCGCAGGCTGGAAATTTAAAATTCCTAAAGAGATCCAACGTTTTGCACCATTAACAGAAGTTCCTATACCGAGAACCAGTATTAATAAAACAATAGCCAACAAGAAAACTTTTGCGTGCCACTTTTCCCATTGAGAAGAAGAAATTTGGAGAGTTAAATAGCAGGTTGCTAACGAAAGCAAAACATACACTGCATCACGTTTAGCAAAATAGAATGTATCATTAAATACACGTGCACTGTAAGGCATCGAAGCAGAAGTTACTGCCACTAAACCAATTAACAATAGCACGACAAAAAGCCAAAACAATGCGCGATCATAGAGTAATCCTTGTGGCGTCACTCTCGCCCATTGTTCATAATTTTGTTTAATTTTATTGATAAATTCCATTACTACCCTAATTTTTAAGCTAATTTTGCTAGACGAGTAAACTCTTCTCCACGTTTCTCAAAAGAGGCAAACTGATCCAAACTTGCGCAAGCAGGAGATAATAACACCATATCGCCTGATTTTAAATGTGGACGTAAAAATGAAATGGCTTGTTCCATGGTTTCAAACAAATGACTTTGACTTGAAAGTGCTGCAAGTTGTTTGCCATCACGACCAAAACAATAGGTTGAGATATGAGGTTGGTTGATTAAATCAGCGAGTTCAGAAAAATCTGCACCTTTGCCATCACCACCTAATAAAAGATGTAATGTTCCTTCAACATATAACCCTGCTAATGCCGCAACGGTACTGCCTACATTGGTGGCTTTAGAATCATTAATCCAACGAATACCATTCGTTTGATGCGCTAATTGGAAACGATGGTCTAAGCCTTTAAATTGACGAAGTGCGGTACGAATTGCCTCTAAATTTATACCTACTGCTTGCGCTAACGCTGTCGCCGCTAAAATATTCATGTAATTATGACGGCCAACTAAGGTCGCTTCATCACAAGGTAAAATTACTTCCTCTTTCGCCATTAAGTACTGTTTACCGTTTTCAGTTTTCAACCAGTAATCTGCTTGATTTTCAGCAAAAGATACAACCTTCTTAGCTTGATTTTCACCTTCGCCAAAAGTGAGTTTGTCTTCTAAATTCACTACCGCTGTTTCTGCATTGTGGTAAATACGTAATTTGGCTTGGCGATAATCTTCTAAATCTACATAGCGATTCATATGATCTTCAGTCACATTGAGCACAGTCGCTGCAGCCGCTTTCAAACTATAAGTGGTTTCTAGTTGGAAACTGGAAAGCTCTAATACATAAAGATCATAATCTTCATTTAATAATGACAACGCAGGAATACCAATGTTTCCGCCCATGCCCACTTTTATTCCAGCCGCTTTTGCCATTTCATAGACCAATGTTGTCACGGTGCTTTTACCATTAGAACCGGTAATCCGACAATTGGCTTCGTTGCTGCTCGGCAGAATAATTCGATATCCCCGATCACTTCCACACCTGCTGAAAGTGCGGTCTGAATTTCAGGTGTTTTTACCGCGAGCCCTGGGCTAATGACAATAATATCGCTTTCAAGTAACCATTGTTGATTTAGACTACCCATGTGTAAAGGAACATTTTTAGGTAATTGATCTGCGCCTGCTGGATGTTGACGAGTATCAATCACCCGGATATTAGCTTGTTGAGATTGAAGATATTCAACGCAAGAAAGGCCTGTTTTTCCGAGGCCTATGATGGTGATCGTTTTATTTTGATATAGAGTTGTCATGTTGTTTTTCTTCTCTCGTATTCTGGGATCACGCAGGGTGCAACAAGTGCACCCTACAAAAATTATCTTAGTTTGAGCGTTACAAGCCCCATCAACACCAACATCAAGGATATAATCCAAAACCGAATAATCACTCTTGGTTCTGGCCAACCTTTTAATTCAAAGTGGTGATGAATCGGCGCCATTCTAAAAATACGTTGTTTTCTTAATTTGTAAGAACCCACTTGCAAAATCACAGACAAGGCTTCAACAACAAATACACCGCCCATAATTACTAATAGGAATTCTTGACGAACAAGGATGGCAACAACACCAAGTGCACCACCAAGTGCTAGAGACCCCACATCGCCCATAAAAACCTGAGCTGGATAAGTGTTAAACCATAAGAACCCTAAGCCTGCCCCTACGATTGCAGTACAGAACACCACGACTTCAGAACTATATTTGATGTAAGGAATATGTAAGTATTCTGCAAAATTAACGTTACCGGTCGCCCATGCAATTAAAGCAAATGCACCTGCGACTAAAGCTGTTGGCATGATCGCAAGACCATCTAAACCGTCGGTTAAGTTTACCGCATTGCCTGTGCCCACAATCACAAAGTAAGACAACACAATATAGAATAGGCCTAATTGCGGCATGATATCTTTGAAGAATGGAATCACTAAACGAGTTGCATCTGTATCATGACCTAACCAATACAACCAAATGATCGCCACTAATGCGACTACTGACATCCAGAAATATTTCCAACGCGCAATTAAACCATCGGTATTTTTACGCGTGATTTTACGGAAATCATCCACAAAGCCAATCGCGCCATAACCAAACAATACAAATAAGCAAATCCAAACGTAAGGATTCGTTAAGTTAGCCCATAATAACGTACTGACACCAATGGAGAATAAAATCATCACACCGCCCATAGTTGGCGTACCTTTTTTCGCAAAGTGACTTTCAGGACCATCATTACGCACTTCTTGCCCAAATTTTAAAATTTGAAGGCGTTTGATCACTTTCGGACCAATCCATAAAGAAATGAAAAGTGCGGTCAATAATGCCAAAATCGCACGTACGGTAATATAGGAAATGGCATTGAATGCCGTTTCATAGCGAACTAAGTATTCAGCAAGCCAAACTAACATAAGCTATCCTTTAATGAATAAATCGTCTCTTCCATTTTCATTGAGCGAGAGCCTTTCGCTAATACGACGACTTTTTGGTTTTCTTGTAATTTCTGTTTAATAATATCTAACGCATAAGCTGTCAATTCAGCTTTATCTGTAAAATGTTTTCCCAAAACAGCTTCAGAAATGACCGCACTTTCTGTTCCGTAAGAAAGCACTAAATCTAATTTAGCTTGTTTGACGTGCTCACCCACTTGTTGATGGCATTTTAGGCTATCCTCACCTAATTCTTTCATATCGCCCACAAGTAGAATACGGAAAGCATCATAACCTTTTAAAACATCAATCGCAGCTTGTAAAGAATCAACATTCGCATTGTAAGTATCATCTAATAAAAGTAGATATTCATTCACTTGAATCGGGAATAATCTCCCTTTTACTTGAGAACGATGTTCAAGACCGGCTTTAACATCAGCAAGACTCGCGCCCACATTCATAGCAAGTGCGGTCGCTGCCAAAGCATTTTTTACATTATGCTCACCTAAATAAGGCAAATTAATTTGAATGCGACCTTTTGGTGAAACTAACGAAAACGTCGAGCCATTAGGTGAATGTTTTACATTTTCAGCTTTGTAATCGCCACCATTAAAATATTGAATAGCATGGGAGCTAATTTCTTTTTGCCATAATTCAATATAATTATGTTCGCTGTTAATAATCGCCACGCCATTTTGAGTTAAACCGCGGTAAATTTCACCTTTCGCACGTGCTACACCTTCAATGGAACCAAAACCCTCTAAATGTGCAGCGGCCACGTTATTCACTAATGCAGCTTCTGGCTGTGCAAGATGCGTTGTGTAATCAATTTCACCTAGATGATTGGCACCTAACTCAATAACTGCAAATTTATGCTGCTCAGTTAAGCGTAATAACGTTAATGGTACACCAATGTCGTTGTTGAAATTACCATTAGTGAATAAAACTGCTTCTGGATTGCCCGATGTTTGTTGCAGAATGGATGCTGTCATCTCTTTCACCGTCGTTTTACCCGATGAACCAGTCATCGCCACGGTTCGAGGATTAATTTTTTCACGCAACCATTTTGCTAATTGACCAAGGGCTAAACGTGTATCTGCAACAACTACTTGTGGTGTTGCAATTTCGGCATTGGGGTGTTGTACAACTAAGGCTGTCGCACCTTGCTCAACGGCTTGGTCTAAGTATTGATGTGCATCAAAATGCTCACCTTTTAATGCAAAGAAAAGCGAGTTGGGCAAAGCTTTACGTGTATCAGTATTAATATTTTCAACAACAACTTGCCCATCCCAATAAGACTAGCATTGAAAATTTGGGCAAGCTGCTGAGTTGTTAGTTTAATCATTCTATTTTTTTATTTTTTTGTTAAATAGGCTTCCGCCACTTCTTGGTCTGAAAAATGAAGTGTTTTATCTCCAATAATCTGATAGTTTTCATGGCCTTTTCCTGCAATCACGATCACATCATCTTCAATTGCATTCTCAATAGTAAATTTGATGGCTTCTTCACGATCCGGAATTACACCAACATCTTCCATTCTACTAAAACCAGTAAGAATATCTGCTTCAATTTTATTTGGATCTTCTGTGCGCGGATTATCTTGAGTTACGATCACTAAATCAGCAAATTGCTCTGCAGCTTTTGCCATCAGTGGACGTTTACCCGCATCACGATCACCACCACAACCAAAGATACACCAAAGTTTACCTTTACAATGTTGACGAGCAGAATTCAATGCTTTTTCTAGTGCATCTGGAGTATGTGCATAGTCAACGATAACGGTTGGTTTTCCTACTTTTTTAATTAATTCCATTCTTCCATTTACTCCTTTTAGCTGTGAAACAGTACGGATAAGATCATCGAAAGAATAACCTAAAGCCAATAAAACAGCCGTGGCTAACAACAGATTACTCACGTTAAAAGCGCCAATTAATGGGCTATGTAATGTGCCATTCCCCCAACTTGATACAAACTCAATGACTGCTCCTTCATGAGTAAAACGAATTTGAGTAGCATAAAGCCATTGTTGAGATGTTGGATGGAAATTGGGGTGACAGCTGACTGCGATACCATTTGGTAATTCATTTAACCATGCGGCCCCAATTGGATCGTCAGCATTAAGAATTTGTAACTCAGGTGCCAAATCAACGAAAAAGCGTTTTTTAGCTTCAGCATACTTTTCCATTGTTTCATGATAATCCAAATGATCACGACTCAAATTGGTAAAAATAGCGGCTTTAAATTTAAGGGCTTCAACACGGTGTTGAACTAAACCATGTGAAGACACTTCGATAGAAGCAAAATCAGCCCCTTTCTCTACAAAATCAGCGAGGTTTTCTTGAACTTCAACGGCTGAACCTGTGGTATTTTTTGCTTCCTTAACTTGACCTAATAAACCATTACCAATCGTGCCCATAACCGCTGCTTTATGACCTAACAGCGTAGCCCATTGAGCTAATAATTGAGAAACGGTGGTTTTACCATTTGTTCCAGTCACACCAACTAAAGTCAATTTTTCGGAAGGATTATCATAAAATTGACCTGCCAATGCTGAAAGATGAGCTGATAAATGATAGAAGTGAATCACTGGCACATTATTTTGCCATTCGATGTTTAAATGCTCGTTTTCTAAATCTGTTTCTAAAACGACCGCACTTGCACCAGAAGAAATAGCCTGAGGAACAAATTGACTCGCATCAAAACGATGTCCTTTTACTGCCACAAATAGATCTCCTTGAGTCACTTTGCGGCTATCTAACACCATCGCCTTCACATTAATGTCTGAAAGCACCAGAAGATCAAAAAGTGCGGTCAATTTTTTCATTGTTTTGCCTTTTCTTAATTCATTTTTTCAAATTTTTGATCGCTTAAGCGAACAGTACGTCTTGCTGTTTTTTCTGTTGGTTCTGCATCTGGCGCTATACCGTTAGCACGTAAGGTATAACCCATAATGCTCGAGAATACTGGTGCAGATACCGCACCACCATAGTACTGCCCTGCTTTCGGATCATTAATCAAAATAACTAATGCATAACGTGGATCGCTAATTGGTGCAATACCTGCTGTAAATGCCACATATTTATTAACATAGTGACCATTTTCAATTTTACGTGCTGTACCTGTTTTCACACCAACACGATAACCTTCAACCATTGCACGTTTATTTTTGATCGCGACTTTTTCTAACATGCCCACTACATCTTTCGTGATTTTTTCAGAGAAGACTCGCTGACCAATAACTGGCGGATCAACTTTAGTGATAGAAAGCGGACGATAAATCCCGAAGCTACCTAAAGTTGCATAAGCGCGTGCAATTTGTAATGGTGTTGAAGTAATACCATAACCATAAGCTACCGTTGCACGTTCGATATCGGCCCAACGTTTACGGTTTGCATTTAATACACCGCGTTGTTCACCAATTAAACCTAACTCGGTATCTTTACCTAAACCTGCATTTTGGTAAGTTTCCATTAAGGCAGAAGGTGGCATACGTAACGCAAGACGACTCACACCACGGTTACTGGAATTAATTAAAATTTCATCTAATGTTTGTTGTGGACGAGGTGCTACGTCAACAATTTCTTTACCACTTACAGTAAATGAACCTGTATTAATCACTTCATCACGTCTCACCGCGCCACGTTGAAGTGCGGTCAACACAACGAAAGGTTTTACGGTTGAACCTGGTTCAAAGGTATCGGTAATCGCACGGTTACGTTTTAATTCATCTTTAACATTAGCCAAGTTATTTGGGTTGTAAGAAGGCGCCGTTGCCATTGCTAATACTTCACCTGTACGCACATCTACCAATACCGCAGTACCTGACTCTGCATTGTTCTCTGTTACCGCTTTTTTAATTTCTCGATACACCATTGATTGTAACTTTTCATCAATACTTAAGGTAACATCTTGTGCATCATATTTTTTCTCATCAGCAATATGTTCAACCACGTTACCGCGTTTATCTTTACGCACAACGCGAGCACCGTCTTTCCCCACTAACATTGGGTTGAAACTTGCCTCAACCCCTTCAATCCCTTTACCATCAATGTTAGTAAAACCGACTAATTGAGCCGCTTCTTCTACACGCGGATAAAATCGACGTGGTTCAGTCTCTAATGAAATGCCTTTAATTTTGAGTTCACGGATATAATTTGCCTTGCTCGCCTCTACTTGACGCGCTAAATACAAGAAACCTGATTTTGCATTTTTCTCAATTTTTTTCTCCAACTCAGCTGGTGTCATATTTAATTCGTTAGCAAGGGCTTTAATACGTTCTTTGTCATCTAATGCATTTTCTTTTAGCATTAAACGCGGTTCAGCCACGATCGCACTCATCGGCACACTCACCGACAACAATTGGCCATTACGATCTAAAATTGAACCACGAACAGAAAGGACGTCATCTTTACGTAATGAACGTTTGTCCGCTTCACCAGAAAGGATTTCAGAATTAACAGATTGCACATAAGCAGCACGAGCCACTAATGCGCCTAAGCCTAAGAAAATAAAACTTGTCGCGATGAGATAACGAGCACGAAGGAAACATTTCTCAAACACCATTTTCGGTTTGTTCGGTTTTACTGACACAGGTTGAGCCAATTTTCTAATTGTTTTCTTTGGCTTTGCTGGTTTCTTAGAGGAATTAAATCTAACCATTTTATTTAAAATCCCTATTCAAAAATAACCACTTCTTGTTCACTTTGAACACGTTGCATTTTTAATGTACCAATTGCAATGGATTCAACTCTTGTATTATCACTTTCGGTTGCTTCTTGTAATTGCAAATTGCGATATTCGTTTTCAAGGGCTTGATGTTGTAATACTAACTGCCCATTTTCAGAAATCAAGCCTCGTGTTTGATGGGTCATCCAAATCGTGCCCATTGCAGAAACTAAAATTAATAAAAGTAGGACGACAATTAATTTATTAGAAGAAAAAATATCTTCAACGAGAATATGTTGTAAAGGATAACGTTCGCTATTTTCTAACATCTTATTTTACCCTTTCCGCTATACGTAATACCGCGCTTCTTGAACGTGGATTCGCTGAAATTTCTGCCTCACTTGGCTGAATCGCCTTACCAATGATTTTTAATTTTTGATTACGTTGGATTTGATCTTCTCGCAATGGTAAACCTCTCGGGATATCCTCACCTTTACTATGTTTACGCATGAAATGTTTTACCATTCTGTCCTCAAGTGAATGGAAACTGATAATCGATAAACGCCCTTCTGGTGCCAACATATCTAATGCAGAATTTAATACACTTTCTAATTCATCTAATTCAGCATTAATATAAATTCGAATGGCTTGAAAACTACGCGTCGCTGGATGCTTATATTTATCTTTAAACGGCACAGCTTGAGCAATTAATTCAGCGAGCTGAGAAGTACGGCTTAAACATTCTGTGCCATTTTTGACTGCACTTTTATTGAATTCTACGATAGCAGTAGCAATTCGTTTTGCAAAACGCTCTTCGCCGAAGGTTTTTAACACCCAAGTTAAATCATCAACAGATACTTGTTTTAGCCACTCTGCTGCTGATAAACCTTGTGTGGTATCCATGCGCATATCTAACGGACCATCTTTCATAAAACTGAAACCACGATCAGCTTCATCAAGCTGCGGAGATGAAACGCCTAAATCCAGCAAAATTCCGTCAACTTTACCAACTAAATCAAGTTTTTGACAGATGTCTGGAATGTGTGAAAAGCTCGTATGTTCGATATGAAAACGAGGGTCTCGAATTTTTTCAGCTTCAGCAATCGCACGCGGATCACGATCTACCGCAATTAAACGACCATTTTCAGAAAGTTGAGAAAGAATAAGGCGAGAATGGCCGCCTCGTCCGAAGGTGCCATCAATATAAATTCCATTTTCTTTCAACGCCAAACCATTCACCGCTTCGTGAAGCAAAACCGTGATATGTTCAGGTGCAGAAAAGGAATTTTGCGTAGTCATAAGTAAAAAAGTAAACGTTAAATCAAAATCGATAAAGAGAAGATAGAGCGGCGCAAGCACCGCTTATCCTGCTAGTGCTGCTGTTCTATAATGACAGCATTTTTAATTCTTCAGAAGCACCGAATTCAGCACTTGAGCCAATTTCGATATCTTCATCAATTTGTGCGAACCATTCTGTATCGCTCCAAATTTCAAATTTGTTCAACTGCCCAACCAACATTAAGCCTTTTTCTAATTTTGCGTGTTGACGTAATGGACCACTTAATAAGATACGACCTTGTGCATCCATTTCACATTCTGTGGCATAACCAAGCATAACACGTTGTAAACGACGTTGATTTGGGTCAAAGTTGGAAAGTGAAAGTAATTTTTGTTCGATTTTTTCCCATTCATCTAAAGGATAAAGTAATAAACAAGGCTGACGAATATCAACAGTACAAACCATTTGGCCTTGGTTCTTTTCCATGATTTCAGCACGATAACGCGTAGGAATCGCTACTCGACCCTTCGCATCTAAATTTACCGCTGCTGCACCACGAAACATTTTTCTACCTTTAAACGTTTTTTTAGAAAAATTAGCAGAATTCTCCACAAAATTCCACTTTTCACCACTTTATGTAAGTTTATCGGTTGTAGCCTTAACTTGCAAGCAATTAAAACGTAAAGATTGGTAAATTTTGGTAACAAAATAAACAAAAAAACCGTTTGAGGTTTTCCTCAAACGGTTTTCAATTTTTAACTCGATTTAATTAGTTATTTACATACGCTTCTTCGTCACGATCACCTAATGGTTTAAGCTGTGTGAAGAATAAAACTAAACAAAGTACTGTTAAGCCTAAGCCGATATAAACAGATAATTGATAGTCTAAACCAAAACCGATTTTGTTGTATGCAAGGTAAGTAAAACATACGGTACTGATAAATGCCGCAGGGATTGTACATATCCAGTGGAATTTATTATAGCGATATAAATACGCAGCTGCAGTCCATAACATAACCATCGCAGTAGTTTGGTTCGCCCAAGTGAAGTAACGCCATAAGATAGAGAAATCCACTTTTGATACGATATAACCAACCACGAATAATGGCACAGCAATAATTAAACGTTTAGCTAAGGTTTTTTGTTCTAAATGGAAAAATTCTGCAATAACAAGACGTGCCGCACGGAATGCTGTATCGCCTGATGTAATTGGAAGAACAACCACACCTAACACTGCAAAAATACCACCAACAAGACCTAAGAAGTGGATAGAAGAGTCATAAACCACTTTAGAAGGAGAACCTGCTTTAATCGCTGCTAATAAATCTGGTAAAGAATCATAGAAACTTAAACCAACTGCACACCATACTAACGCAATCACACCTTCACCGATCATCGCACCGTAGAAAATGAAACGTCCTTCTTTTTCGTTTTCAGTACAACGCGCCATTAACGGGCTTTGTGTTGCGTGGAAACCAGATAATGCACCACAAGATATTGTTAAGAACAAGAGTGGCCATAATGGTAAATCTGCACGGGTTTCAAAGTTTTGGAAGAATTTCTCAAAAGACATACCGTCCACAGAACGATAAAAAGAAATTGGGTCTGCTGAGCTAAGATCTGCACTGACTAAACCATATACCATACCTACAGACATAAAGAGTAATAATGCACCGAAGAATGGGTAGATACGACCGATGATTTTATCAATCGGAAGTAATGTCGCAAGAATATAGTAAATGAAAATGATACCAGTCCAAACACTGATAACAGTCGCTTTATCCATACCCCAAACGGTAATACCACCTGCTTCAGCTACTTGATGGATTTCTTCCGCATTGCTAATAGAAATGCTACCTGATGCAGCACCGAACACATCCATTGTAATCGTACCCATTAATTGAGCTGGACTTGCAACGAATACCACACCCACTAATAATAAAAGTACAACAGCTAAGATGTTAATAAATGCTTTAACTGGACGACCTAAGTATTTACCTGCAAGGTTAGGCATAGATGCACCGCCATTACGCACACTTAACATTCCACAGAAATAATCGTGTACCGCACCGGCAAAGATACAACCCACCACAATCCAAAGCATTGCAACTGGTCCGTATAACGCACCAAGAATCGGACCAAAGATTGGGCCTGTGCCTGCAATATTTAATAATTGAATTAACCAAATCTTAGTTTTAGACATTGGCATATAGTCAACGCCATCATTCATGGCATACGCTGGCGTTTGACGATTTGGATTGATCACAAAAATGCGCTCAATCACTCGACTATAAAAGAAATAACCTGCAAGCAACAACGCCACGCAGAAGAAAAACCACAACATAAAAAATACTCCTCAGGAATAAATGAATACCGAAATTTAGTCATATACTAGACTTCGTCGGCGGTATTCTAAGTGAAAATCATCAAAATCAAAATTTTAATTTTTACAATGTTTTAATTTTGTGATCCATATCACGTTTATCATTACTCTTTTTTCACTTACAATAGGGATATAAATTCAAATAATTAATAAAGGATCATCAATGGCCCTCACCCGCTGCCCTGAATGTCGTAAAAAAATCAGCGAATCTGCCCAATTTTGTCCAAATTGTGGGTTTTCTTTTAAAAAAGAACATCTTGAAATTTACAAACAAAAACTTGAACAACGACGCCAACAAAATGCCGAAATTAATCGAAAAAGCACCAAACTTCACCTTATCTGGTTCGCTATTTTCACTATCGTTATTTTGCTCGCAAGCTGGCTGACAGGAGAATAAAAAGTGCGGTCAAAAACCAATGAGTATTTTGACCGCGCTTTAATCAGAACCCAATCCGCCTTGTCGCTGCAGAAAACGCTGGTTTCACCTCACATTCACCTTGTAATGCGCTCAACCAATCTTGCACCTTTTGAAAAGGGGAAAATTGGTGACGACGAGCCACTGCAGCAAAATCTCCAGGGGTCAGTAAATTAAGCGATTCAATCTGACTTAAATCCTCTTCCGATAATGATGGCAACGCTAAAATTTCAGCCTGTTGTTTAGCAAAATCTAAACGTTGTTTCAGCGTTAAATAATCAAACTTCAATTTCAAATCAAAACGGCGTAATGCCGCAGGATCGAGCGCTTCAATCAGGTTTGTTGAAACCACCATCAATCCCTCAAAACGTTCAATTTGGGTCAGCATTTCATTCACTTGTGAACGTTCCCAACTTCGATTTACGCCCTCTCGAGAAAATAAGAACGTATCCACTTCATCTAATACTAATAATGCGTTATCGGCTTTCGCTTGTTCAAAGGCTTGAGCAATATTTTGTTCTGTCCCACCCACATAAGGATTAAGTAGATCAGAGCCTTGTCTTAGTAACAGAGGCATGTCCAACTCTTCAGCAAGCCATGCTGCCCAAGCAGTTTTTCCTGTTCCCGGCGGGCCATAGCAACAAATTCGCCCTTTTTTCGACTGTTTTAACCCTTCACTAATACGATGAATATTGTCGTTACAAGCCACATAATCCAAGTTATAGTCGGCTTTGCCTAAAACAAGCGGTTCAATTTTCGGTTTATTTTGCGATTTTAACGTTTGATTAAACATCATGAGCAAAGTCTCAGCAAAATTTGATGTATTGAGTTCCTTTGCCACCCGAATTGTGCGACTTAAAATCGCCGGCGTTAATGACCGCACTTTAGCAAAATGTTGTACATAAGCCGGACTTAATTTTCCCTCGGCTAACTGCGTAATAAGTGCTGATTTATTTTTCAACGGCAAATCCGGCATTTCTAAAATAAAATCAAAGCGGCGTAAAAAAGCAGGATCTATGCCCGAAACAGAATTAGATAACCAAATCATCGGCACGTTATTGTTTTCCAATAACTGATTTGTCCAAGCTTTATTTTTTTGTGCAACAGAACGCTCTATAAGCGAGCCGTTAAACACATCTTCAATTTCATCAAAAATTAAAAGCGCCTGCTTGCCGTTTAATAACGTTTGAGCAAGGCGGCTGTAGTTCAGGCGTTGCTCTGCCTTCACAACATCTCCGTCAGAATCCATGTAGGTAATGTTATACGCCGAAATCCCTAATGCTTGTGCAAGCAATCCGGCAAATTCGGTTTTACCGGTGCCCGGCACACCATAAATTAAAAGATTCACGCCTTTCCGATGATGTTTTAGTGCTTGTTGCAAATAAGTCAACATCATCTCTTTCATGACGGCAATATGGGCAAAATCATCCAGTTGCAGACTTGGTACTTGAGCGACTTCCGTACAAGATTTTAATAGGACGTTTTCGTTTAATGGTTGGGTCACAAATTCATCAAAATCTAAGGTTTCGCCCCAATCTAAATAATCATGCACACTATCGGGGCGATAATCGCGATCAATCAGGCCATAAGCATCGAGTTTACTGCCTTTCTTTAAGGCAGATAGAATCTGATTTTTCGGCTGTTTAAGTAAATCCGCCATGATCCCAGCCGTTCTTTGTAAATCCGATTTCGGCAAGTAGCCAAACAAATCTCGCATAGCTCCTTCACTACGTAAATGCATGGCAAAGCGGAGAAGTTCCTGTTCAACGGGATTCAACTGCAAAAATTCTGCCAACGTTGCCAAATTTTCATACGCCTGTTTCCATAACTCTGGTAAAAGTGCGGTGGATTTTTGAAGTGTTTTATACCGCTCCTTTAAAAGCCGACGAGCAACCGTGCGTAAATTTTTATCATTCTCTAATTCTTCAGGCAGCCCAAACGCACTGGCGATTTCATCACTTCGCCAGCTAGTCTCCCGAAACACTTCGGAAAAACCTTTATGCTCAAATAAAACTTTAAGCATCATATTTTCAGTATAAGAAGACACTGTCGGTGGGTTTAATTTATATTCAGACATAAAAAATACTCCTTACTAGGTTAGTAAGGAGTATTTTAGTGAGGAGTGCGACAAAATGTGTCGCTATAGATAGTTCTAAGAGCGTTTTTTAATCAACCACTGAACCAAGCCTGCACTAATGACAAGTTCAGCCATTTTATGACTATTTATTAGCTTAATTCCTTCAGTTTGATAAGCTGTAACTTGGTCTTCATTAATATTTTCTAAACCTGAATGATATACATAATACATTTCTGAATAACCGTAGTTTTTATATTCGCTTTGAAACTTAGAAACATACTCATCTAATTGTTTACGATCTGTATAAGACTTAATTTGCACAAATACTCTCTTCTCTGTTGAAGGTGAATATAAATCAAGATCTATTCCTTTCTCCGTTTTACCTAAAACAGAGTATCGCTGCCATCCTAATTTAGAAAAAACAAGATCTGTTAAAAGTTCAAAATCACTCCACCATAAACCTTTAATTAATTTTTCAACCGAGTTAATTAATGTACCATACGCCTTTTCTGCTTCTGTAATTTCCTCAATAACTTCGCCATTTATACGGCGTATTAAATAATCTTCCATCTCAACACCACAAATCGTCCCTCTATAAGCTTGGACCTTTGTTACTCTACCATCAAGGTTATCGATTGTTAGCTCTTTACCCTTTATATCTAGACAAGACCATTTTCCCCCATTACTCTTCACTTTGCGCCATCTGGTTTGATCCTCATCTAAATACACTGTGCTATCACAGAACGCCCAGTAAAGCTTTCTACCATAAAATGTAATCCAAAGCGTATTCTCATCCAACGTATAGAAATCTCTGATTTGATTAACATGTCTTGTAACCGCACCACTATCTTTGCTCCAATGTTCAATACAATATTCTCGACATTTATCCCATCTATCATTAAGGCATTCTTCATGCATATTGGTTTCTGGCTTAAATTCATAACCTAAACGAATCACATTTTCTTTCGTTATGCTTTTTTCTTCCCAACACCCGTTTGCTCCCAGCTTAATAAAACGAATATTAGTAGGTTGAATTTTTTCAAACATAGTTTTCCCTTATTTTTAGTTAAATTTCACTGAATCATATTCAATCTAGAAAAATAATTCTAGTGTATTTTTAGTCAAAAATAAAATGGCAACAAACCACCGACAAATCATCATAAAACCGTTGTTTCGTAACTAATTTACGACACACGGTCAATCGAGATTTATCATTATCATATTGTTTCCAAATTTTTTCTCTCACTTCAGCAGAAACTCCATCTGTTAATCCATCAGAACAAAGTAATAAACTTTCCCCTTTTTGAATTTCAATTTCTTGATAAAAAATTTTATCTTGAAATTCGGAATAATCCGCGACTAAACAAGAAGAAACGCCCCCATAAATCGTGGCAAAATCTTCTTCTTTTTTATCGGGAAAATCCGCCAATAATTCAGACAGAATAGAATGATCTTGGGTGATTTGGTGCCATTTTCCTTGCGCATCAATCAAATAAGCACGGCTGTCGCCCACGCTGAGAATTTTCGCTTTACGGGTTATTTGATCAATCTCAGCCGCCAAAAATGTGGTTGCTGAGCCAAAATAATCTTCGGCTAATTCTGCTGATAAACTAGATTGTAAATCGTAGATCGTTTGACGGTTTATGCTTTCCATTTGGCTTAACAATTGCATAGCCAACTTGCTCGTTTTTTCAGGTCGATTACTATTGGAAATACCGTCTGCCACGCCCACAATAAAGTGCGGTCGGTTTTCAAGGCGTTTTTCAGCCGTTTTGAGTTTATATTGAAACACCGCCTCGCCATTAAAAAGAGCATCTTGGTTGTGTCGCTTGTTGCTGCCAATTTGTTGGCAGAAGGTAATTTCGCAAAAATCTTCCATTATTCAACCGCTTGTTGAGAAGGATTTAGAAGGCGATCAATCGCTTTTAGCGCATCTAACGCTTTCATTTCTAGACTTAAAAAGTGCATTTTCAGCACGCCTGCATCTTGAGGGTTAATACGGATAAATCCACCCTTTTTTGCTTTCGCCGTACGCTCAGAAAATCGACGCACAGTTGGAATGGCTTTACCCGCCCCAGTTCGATGACGACGAGATTTTGCACTTCTTTTAACCACAAATCGAGCTTATTTCGTTTTAAATTTTGATAATTACTGCTGTAAAAATAATCGTCAAACATAAGCACATTTTGTCTTGCTAAACGCTGACAATAATGGCAACGAGGCGGCTCACTCAATAAGCGCAACTTTTCGTTATCCACCACTGGTTGAAATTCTTTTGCAGACCAACTCAAATCACGGCAATTATGAACACATTGTAAACGCTCTAATGTGCCATGCACTTCATAAATACGCCCCTCTTCAAACCCCGCTTTCTGAAAATGCCCATCCACATTGCTTGTAAAAACAAAATAACCATGCGGTTTACTTTCTGCCCAACATTTTAAAATTTGGTAGCCTTCATGTGGGCTTGTTGCACGATATTGCAACAAACGATGCCCATAAAACCAATAAGCTAACTCTTGATGGGTTTCATAAGCCAATGGTGTCGCAATATCTTGGAAATTGATATTACGGCCTTTAAACATTGGATAGGCATTCCAAAACCCGCCGACACTTCTAAAATCCGGCAAACCTGAATCCACGCTCATTCCAGCCCCAGCAGTAATTAAAATACCGTCTGCCTTGCAGATAAGTTCCACTGCATAATTTAAGTCATTTTTCATAATACTTTTCTATGTCCATTTTTCATTGGTGAAATAACGCCTGCTTCTTCTAGTTGTTCTAAAATTCTCCCTGCTCGATTAAATCCCAAACTAAATCTGCGTTGAATCCGTGAACCAGATGTAAATTTTTCTTGTTGCACAAATTTTTTTACATCCTCAAAAAGTGGATCTCTTGCCATAATTACTTTCATTGCCATTATTTGCTCCTTTTTCTTAATTAAAGGCTTTATAAATATGTAAGAAGTAAAGAATTTCTCTTTATGGAAAAATTATATGAAAGGAAGCGACAACTTGTGTCGTTTGTGAATATTGAAAGCGGTTATTTTTAGAAGGTTTTTTGCAAATAAGATGATCTGTATTGCAATATGCATATTTATCTAGTTATATATACATGTAAGTTATTAAGGAAAATAATATGAATAACCAAAACCCGATTGAAATTTACCAAGCTCAAGATGGCACAACGCAAGTGGAAGTGAGATTTGAAAATGACACCGTTTGGCTTTCCCAAGCGCAGATGGCTATGTTATTTGGTAAAGATATTCGCACCATTAATGAGCACATTACCAATATATTTGATGACGAAGAACTTGAGAAAGAATCAACTATCCGGAAATTCCGGATAGTTCGCCAAGAAGGTAAACGCCAAGTCAATCGTGAAATTGAGCATTATGATTTAGATATGATTATCTCTGTTGGCTATAGAGTAAAATCTAAACAAGGCATTAGTTTCCGCCGTTGGGCAACTGCACGTTTAAAAAAATATCTGACTCAAGGCTATACCATTAACCAAAAACGTTTACAGCAAAATGCTCACGAATTAGAACAAGCACTAGCGCTTATTCAAAAAATGGCAAATTCATCAGAATTAACGCTAGAAAGTGGTCGCGGATTAGTGGATATAGTCAGCCGTTATACGCATACCTTTTTATGGCTACAACAATATGATGAAGGTTTACTTACCGAACCACAAACACAGCAAGGCGGTACATTACCGACTTATGCTGAGGCTTGTTCTGCACTGGCAAAGTTAAAATCACAGCTGATGGCAAAAGGTGAAGCAAGTGATCTCTTTGGACGTGAACGAGATAATGGCTTATCTGCGATTCTAGGCAATTTAGATCAAAGTGTATTTGGTGAACCCGCTTATCCAAGCATTGAAGCAAAAGCGGCGCATTTACTTTATTTTGTCGTCAAGAACCATCCTTTTTCAGATGGTAATAAACGTAGTGGCGCATTTTTATTTGTAGATTTCTTACATAGAAATGGGCGTTTGTTTGATCATAACGGGCATCCAGTTATCAATGATACTGGCCTTGCCGCACTCACTTTATTAGTGGCAGAATCTGATCCAAAACAAAAAGAAACGCTTATTAGGCTTATTATGCATATGCTTAAGCAAGAGAAAAAATGATAAATAGCGACCAAAGTCGCTATTTATCTATCAACGTTAAACTTAATAAAAAAATTATTTACATAATTCTTTTACTGACTCTACTAATGCTTCCATTTTGTCGTAAGAATTAATGCCACTTGAGCCACCAAAAAATGGGCAAACACAAATTAAAGTATCATTGTACTTGCGATAGAAGATATTAAATTCTTTCAACGCTTTAGTTTCATATACGGCTTCTCCAGTAAAAAACTTAAAGAAGTTATCTTTTTCAGTGACTCCCGTACAAATAATCACTTTAGGATTACATTCATCTATAAGTTGACGATAAAAAGCACCACGATTTTCAACACACCATTCTCTATATTCATCGAATGTTTCAAATCCTGTCATCTTAATGAATTGTTCATTCCATTGAATTGATGCTCTATTTTTGAAATTGATTGGTAGCATATTTAGTTTAAAACCAATACCCTGTGGATAAAGCACATTATAAGTACTAACAAAATACTCATAGCTTTCACCACTTTTCCAATCTAAATTATAGTAGTACCACAAAAACCAACATAATTTTTGATTATATTGCGTAGTCCAACTACCATCAAAATCGTCCTCTAACCAAGAGTGCGGTATTAATTTAGGGCTTAAACTAAATTTCTTATAAAAATCATCAGGAGAAGCTTCATCACCAATCCCCCATTCTAATCCACAAAACCAAACATCTGAGTTAGGATTTCCGCCATCTCCTCCAGCGAAGGATACTGCCACTTTTTTAAAATCTTCTGTTACCATCATTTTATCCTTATTGTTTAAGTAGATTTGCCCAAATTTCCATTGTTTCTTCTTGAATTACGCCTTTTTCTTGACCTAATTTTATTGCCAGTTGCTGTAAACTTTTAGCCAACTCAGGATGACCGCAATAATTTAAACTACGAATGATGCGGGAAATCTTCTTACTTTCATGCCCGATATTACGTAGCCAAACTTTACGTTCACTCAATTCTGTTTTTGGGAATATTTTATTATCTTCACGATATAAACAGAAGTAATCCAGAATAATATCGATAGAATGTAAATATTTATTTTGAATTACTTCATCTCCAATAAAAATAGCTAGATCTTCTTCGTTAAAAACCGGTACTGAACGATTCCATTTGGAACTTTCAGTAACAGGTAAAAGCCAAGGAATATAAAAATAAGCATCGCCAATCATTCTTTTGGGCATCGCCCAAACATCTTGCAAAGATAAATTATATTGGTTTTTTCTTTGCTCTAAATAAAATTCAATTACGGGGTGCATACATTTCTCGTTAATTCATAAACAATAAAATAGCACAGCATAGCGACAATTCGTGTCGTTAAAAAATAACAACATAAAAATCGCTAGTTGTTTAAAAAGTGCGGTCAGTTTTCTATGATTTTTTAATTTTCTCCAATAACTCGGCGACCACCTTAGGAACGCCCTCACCCGCTTTTTCTTTTATTGCAATCACTTTCTTACGAACAAATCCTGTATTGGGATTAGGATCGATCAAATAGATAAGTGAACCGTATGGAGCTAGATTTACCAATCCATTAGCTGGATAAACTTGTAATGAAGTGCCAATAACAATCACAATATCTGCCTTTTTCACTAACTTTTCTGCTTTAGGAAACATTGGTACATTTTCCCCAAAAAAGACTATATGTGGACGCATTGGATGACCGTGATTATCCTTATCCTCCAATAGTTGATCACCCAAACATGGAACAATGTAATCGGTATTAAAACTGCTGCGAGCTTTATTCAATTCACCATGTAAATGGAGTACGTTAGTACTTCCCGCTCGCTCATGTAAATCATCCACATTTTGAGTGATTATATGAACTTCATAAAATTCTTCCAATTCAACCAAAGCTAAGTGTGCGGCATTAGGCTCTGCAGCTTGAGCATTACGACGTCGTTCATTATAAAACGCCAATACTTTTGCACGGTTTTTCTTTAAGGCTTCAGGCGTGCAAACTTCTTCTACTTTATGCCCTGCCCACAATCCATCTTCCGCTCTAAAAGTAGGAATACCACTTTCTGCACTAATGCCAGCACCGGTTAATACTACGCAAATTGGTTTCTTTTCCAAAGTCATTTTTCAGGCTCCTTTTTGTCCTAAAATTTCATCAACCTGTCTATCTCTCGCCATCATGCCAAAAATATTCCCTGCTTTATAAAGAGGTTGATAAGTATAGCTTTCAATATGCAAGAATGGTTTATCTGAAAGGCGTTGGAAATATTGTTTTAGCTGTGATTTTGAGCGTAATAACACATCATATTCAGTTTGAATATGAGCACACATAGCTTCAATACGCATTTTAAATTCATCTCTGAGATAAGGGCTGATAATTAAATAGACTGTTCTGTGTTCGGTTGCTGTTTCATCCGCATAAACACATGCCAAATTAAACACTTGCCATTTATAACGATCTGCAAAAGCACCAATGACTCGGCCTTGCTCCTCAGTTTCAACTTGCACTAGGGCGGCTGGCTTTTTCAAACAATCTTGCAACACATCACTTGGTGTAAAAGGTCCACAGCCTAAGTAAGATAAGACACAATTCCAATTAGCAAATTGTTCTGTACCAAAATGAACATGTTCGCCTTGAAATTTGCCAGCACCATTTTTAGTGCGATCATCAATTAAATAATCACCTTGGTTGAGATTTTTATGATGGGATAAAATCAATCGTTTGTATAAGGCTGAACCTTTTTCTTCACCGAAATAATGTTGAATCCATTTTACTTTATCACTCCAAGCGGAAGGATTATGCCAAGGCGCAGTTGAAAGCACATAAATATGATATTTTTTCATTAATTTATGCACAGCAGAAATCGCATTCGGCATGGGTTCCATTAAGCTAAAAATACCCTCGACTTCATCATATCGACCTTCATATTCTCGCTTGGTTTTATCATCTAGTTTTGCAATACCTGATGGAAAATCTACCATCACATTATCCATATCAATGTACACAATCTGTTTCATTTGAATGCCCTCTCTTCAGATAGATTTATCATAAAGCACAAAGCGACAATTTATGTCGTTATACTGTTTCTTCTAAATATACACGCTCAATTTCTTGATAATTTTCACCAAAGTGAGCTATCCACCACTCCAGCATAGCGCTCTCAATCACGGTGGCTGAAATTTCATATTCAGTGCCACAATCTTTTACGCTTTGATCAGCTGAAAGCGGGGTTTCTGTCAAAAAGCCTCCCGTTTGTTTATCAATACGGAAAGTTAAACGTATTTTTTTACCTGAACTAAAACCAAAGTTTTGGCTTTCAACATAAACTTTTAGATTAAATTTCGGGCGTTCAAATTGCATTGTACTGACATTCACTTCAAGTAAACGATGCAAGGCTAAATGTAAGATATCACCATGTTCATATTCTGCCACCACATAACTGCTAGGACCTTGCTGAACAAGGGCAAGCGGCTTAACTTGAGCCTTATGCTCCTTGCCGTGAACGCTACGATAATGCACTTGCAAAAATCGGTTTTGATACAGTGCAGTACTAATTTGCTTAAAAATTTCAGGATCAATTTTCGCTGGCAACAATGGCTGACTAGTTGGTGCAATAGCCACTTTATTGAGCCACTCTGAAGCGCCTTTTTTATGCGATTCATAAGCAAGATTGTAATCCGCTTGTTTAAAGAATCCTTCCATCGATTGCATTATATTGGCAGGTAAAATGCCAGCTAAATATTGCTTTGCCAACATCAACACTAACGATTGTTGTTCATTTAAAATTGGCATATCCAAGCCTTTCGCATCAGGCTTCCAGCGATAACTATAGGGCTTATCATTGGTATTGCAGTCAATTTCAAACTGCTCACATAACGTATTCAGTGCACGCTGAATACTGCGCAAATCGCGCTCAATACCTAATGCGAGCAATTTCTCTCGCAGCTCTAACGAGCTAATGGAAGTGTTTTTCGGTATTAAACGTAATAGTTCGAGGTAGAATTTTAGGGAAGATGATTCGGACATAATTGCCTCATAAATAAAAATATTATTTTTAATCATATAAAAAATCGGGCAATTTTTAAACTGCCCGATTTGTTTCTATTTTTGACCGCACTTTATGCTTTTGCGGTATCAATACGTTCGAATGACAACACTTTATTTTCTAACTGACGGAGTAATAAAGTGGCGATACCAGTAATGATGAGGTAAATACCGCCTGCAATACCGTAGATAGTTAACGCATCATATTCTGTGCCATAAAGTTGGCGTGCGTATCCCATGATATCCATGATCGTAATGGTAGAAGCTAATGCTGTACCTTTAAATACTAAAATAATTTCATTGGTATAAGAAGGGAGTGCGCGTTTTAACGCATAAGGAATGAGAATTTTTAAAGTCTGCAGACGACTTAAACCTAATGCTGCACAGCTTTCCCATTGACCTTTAGAGATCGCTTTTACTGCTCCGTGGAATAATTGGGTTGAATAAGCGGCACTATTCAAAGCCAAAGCTAATGCTGCACAGAACCATGCATTGGAGAATAATCCCCATAATGAGCTGTCCACCAACCATTGGAATTGGCCTGGGCCTGCATAAATTAAGAAAAATTGCACTAAAAGTGGGGTGCCTGTAAATAAAACAAGGAACAAATTGACCGTACTTTTCACCAATTTATTGCCAATAGAAAGCAAGAAAGTTAAGCCCAATGCTAGGAAAAAGGCAATAAACAATGCGACAACCGTAAGCAACAGACTAGTCGGAATACCTTGAGCAATAACAGCTAAATACTCTTGAAACATTATTCGACTCCCCGTTCAAATCGAGTGAAACGTAATTCTAATTTGCGAATCCCCGCTTGGCTGATCAACGTAATCACTAAATAAATCAAGGCTGCAATGCCATACCAAGTGAAAGGCTCATGAGTATTGGTATTGATGTATCCTGCTTGACGCATTAAATCATCGACACCAATTAATGATACCAACGCCGTATCTTTTAATAACACGAGCCATTGATTGCTTAAGCCTGGTAAAGCATGTCGCCATACTTGTGGCATAATTAAATTGATGAAGGTATAAGGACGGCTTAATCCTAAAGCTGCACCTGATTCCCACTGCCCTTTTGGAATAGCTTGAATCGCGCCACGTAAGGTTTGGGAAGCATAAGAGGCAAAAATCAAAGACAATGCAAATACACCACAACCAAAGGCGCTGAATTCAATATACTCTCCCGTTAGCATTTCCACAACTTGGGTTGAACCAAAATAAATCAATAATACGACTAAGATTTCTGGTAAACCACGTAATAAAGCAATAATAATCGCCGTTGGTTTTGCAATAAATGCATATTTATTAGCCTCTAGTCCTGTAAAAACAATGCTGAGTAATAAACCGACAATCAGAGAGCAAATAGCAAGCCCTAAGGTCATTAGGGCTGCATGTCCAATTAATGTAAGATAATCATAAAACATAGATTATTTAGTCATCCATTTATCATAGATTTTTTGGTATTCGCCATTTGCTTTTACCGCTTCTAAACCTTTATTCAAGCTTTCTAGCAATTCTTTACTTGATTTATTTACCGCGATACCTAAACCGTTACCGAAATATTTTTTGTCTGTCACTTTGTCACCTACAAATTGAATTTCAGCTTCTTTTGAAATCATATCAGCTAGCACCGCTGTATCACCGAAGATAATATCAATACGGCCATTTTTTAAGTCTAAGATCGCATCTTGAAGGCTGGCATAAGCTTTCGCATTATATTGTTTGCTTTCTGCTGCAGTATATTGTTGGAATGTTGTTCCGTTTTGAACACCAACTGTTTTTGCTGAAGCTAAATCCGCTTTGCCTTTTAACGCTACATAGCTTGCTGAACTATCATAGTAAGCATTAGAAAACGCTACTTGTTTTGCACGAGCATCCGTAATATCAATCGCAGAAATTGAAGCATCAAAACGTTTTGCTTTCAAACTTGGAATTAATGCATCAAAAGATTGGCTTTTGAAATGACAAGTCGCTTGGATTTCTTTACAAATTGCATTCGCTACATCCACATCAAAACCAATGATTTCGCCTTTTTCATTCGTTGTTTCAAATGGCGGGTAGCTCGGTTCCATCGCGAAAGTGATTTCTTGTGCATTCGCAGCAAAAGCTGAGCCCATTAACATTGCGGTTAAAAGTAATTTTTTCATGTTGTGTTTCCTTATTCTGAGTGTGAAAGATATTGTTTAAATTGTTCGGTTTTTGGATTATCAAAGCAATCTGCACTGCCCATTTCAATAATCTTACCTTGTTCCATATAAACGACCTTTGTCGCCACTTTTTGTGCCACATTCACTTCATGAGTCACAATCACCTGAGTAATACCCGTTTGCTGAAGTTCTTTAATGATATCAACAACTTGAGCTGTAATCTCTGGATCCAGTGCAGCCGTTGGCTCATCAAACAACAACACTTGCGGTTTCATCATTAATGCTCGAGCAATGGCAACACGTTGTTGCTGACCACCTGATAAATGAAGGGGGAAACGATCGGCATGCTCTTCTAAACGTAAACGTTTTAAAAGTTCTAATGCATCTTTTTTCGCTTCTTCCTCGCTAATACCTAACACTTTTTTCGGCGCTTCAATTAGGTTTTCAATCACTGTTAAATGTGGCCAAAGATTGTATTGCTGAAATACCATCCCCACATCTTGACGAAGTTGACGAATAGCCTTTGGATTATTATTCGCTTGAGACAGATCAAAATGGTTATTCGCAATATGCAATTCACCAGAGGTTGGTACTTCTAACAAATTTAGCGTACGGATTAACGTACTTTTCCCAGCACCACTTGGCCCGAGTAACACCACAGTATCACCTTCTTGTGCATCAAGATTGATATCAAACAATGCCTGTGATGAACCATAAAAGAAATTCAAATTTTTAACACTAATCGCCATTTTAAGTTTACTGCTATCCTTGATTGATTCGTAAGATTGAATAAATATTACTTTTTAGTGATTATTTATGCAAGCGTTTTTTATAAAAAATCCCAAAAAACTTTTTGGGATCTTTAAATCATTGAATTTTTAACCGCACTTGTCGCGTATTAAGCCTCTTTCGCCATTTCAAATTCAACTAACATCATTAAAATATGGATCACTTTGATGTGAATTTCTTGAATACGATCTGCATAACCAAAGTGTGGCACACGAATTTCAACATCCGCTAAACCTGCCATTTTACCGCCATCTTTACCTGTCATCGCAATCACTTTCATACCTTTTGCTTTTGCCGCTTTAATTGCATTTAAGATATTTTTAGAATTGCCTGATGTTGATAATCCGAATAAAACATCGCCTTCTTTACCGACGGCTTCAACAAAGCGAGAGAAAACATATTCATAACCAAAGTCATTACTTACACAGCTTAAATGACTTACATCAGAAATCGCAATCGCAGGATAACCAGGGCGATTTTCACGATAACGGCCGGTTAGTTCTTCTGCGAAGTGCATAGCATCACAGTGAGAACCACCATTACCGCAAGATAATACTTTCCCGCCATTTTTAAAGCTTTCGGCTAACAATTTAGCCGCTTTTTCAATGAGTTTGATGTTGTTATCATCTGAAACAAACTTATTTAGTACGTCTTGTGCTTCCACAAGCTCAGCTTTAATTTGATCAAAATACATTTTATTCTCCTTAAAAATTAAAATTCGCGATAGCGTTGGCATTGTATAGCGTTCATTTCAAATAATCTAGCGCTCTTTCTTATCTCTCTATTTTCCAGCTTACTTCTCATTATTTTGCGATACTAATCACAAATTCAATTAAAAACACTTTAAAAAATGACCGCACTTTTTAAACTCAAACAATTTAAAAGGAGAGATGATGCTAGTAGTTTATTTATTACTTTGTATGTTATTCAGTCAAATAACTTGGGCGAACGATAGTGATTTAATGCTATTAGATACCTATGAAAATCAAGATATCTAGGGTTGGGTGATGTCTGAAAAATTAGATGGAGTACGAGGTTATTGGGATGGCAAAACGTTATTAAGTCGTCAAGGATTGCCCTTATCTGCTCCAGCATACTTTACGGCTCAATTTCCGCCTTTTGCCATTGATGGTGAGCTATTTAGTCAACGCAATCAATTTGAAGAAATTGCTTCTATTACGAAATCCTTTAAAGGTGATAATTGGGCAAAATTAACACTTTATGTTTTCGATGTGCCTAATGCATCAGGCAACCTTTTTGAACGTCTCAAAACCTTAGAAGATTATTTGAAAGACCACCCTATGTCTTATATCAAGATTATTCCACAAATTCCAATCCAAGATAAAACGCACTTATTCAACTATTTACATGAAGTAGAAGCAAAAAAAGGTGAAGGGGTTGTGTTACGTAATCCTAACGCCCCTTACGAACGGAAACGCAGTACACAAATTTTGAAGCTTAAAACCGCTTATGATGAAGAATGTATGGTGGTTGAGCATCATAAAGGAAAAGGACAATTTGAAAATATACTCGGTTCACTCACCTGTGAAAATCATCGTGGAAAATTCAAAATCGGTTCAGGATTTAATCTGAGTGAGCGCAAGAATCCACCACCTATTGGCACCACAATCACCTATAAATATCGAGGATTAACTAATTCTGGAAAACCTCGTTTTGCCACTTATTGGAGAGATAAAAAATAAGAACGGTCAAAAACATCGCTGTTTTTGACCGCTCTTTTATGTTTAATAACTCAATTATAGATGTTGATTAATAAACGCCGCTAATTGATTTTTTGGTAACGCACCAACTTGTGTTGCAACAAGTTGGCCATTTTTGAAAAGTAGTAAAGTTGGGATACTACGTACACCAAATTGACCTGCCACTAATTGGTTGTCATCTACGTTGATTTTAACGATTTTTGCTTTACCTGCGAATTCAGGTGCAATTTCATCTAAAATTGGCGCAATCATTTTGCAAGGGCCACACCAAGGTGCCCAAAAATCCACTAATACAGGGATATCAGATTGCACAACCGCAGTTTCGAAATCTGCATCAGTAATATGTAATACTTCGCTCATTTTTATTTCCTTATCTAATAAGATGTTGATTAATTAACACCTAACATTAATTGATGCCGTGCATAATAGCACAAGGTATATAGAATTGCACAGATTAGTTCGATTGATAAAAACTAACTATTTAAGCTGTGCAAATGCCTGTAATAAATCGGCCTTGATGTCTTCCACATCTTCTAAACCAACAGAAAAACGCAACAACGTGTTTGTAATACCACGGGCGACACGTTCTGCTTCAGGAATATCCATATGAGTTTGGGTCGCAGGATAGGTAATAAAACTTTCTGTACCGCCTAAGCTTTCCGCAAAGGTAATCAACTTGATTGATTTTAAGAACGTATTCACCCAATTTTCATCTTTCAAACGGAAAGAAAGCATACCGCCTTTGTTTGGATATAACACGCTATCAATTTGTGGCTGTTCGCGTAAAAATTCCGCAATCGCCTTCGCATTATCTTGATGGCGTTTCATACGCAATGAAAGGGTTTTCATACCACGCACGGTTAACCAAGAATCAAATGGCGAAAGTACGGCACCTGCACCATTTTGAATATAAGCGATACGATCACAAAGTTCTTGCCCTTTTGCAATAATCAAGCCCACCAAGCTATCATTATGGCCCGCAATATATTTTGTGCCACTGTGGATTACAATATCCGCGCCTAAATCTAATGGACGAGATAGTACAGGGGTTAAGAAGGTATTATCCACAATCATTAATAAATTGTGTTTTTTCGCTAATTTTGCAATTTCTGCCACATCACACTCTTCCATTAATGGATTTGATGGAGTTTCAATAAAAATTGCTTTTGTATTTGCTGTAATAGCCGCTTCAATTTCAGCTAAAGAAGCGGTATTCACATAAACGGGTTTTACGCTGTTGTTATTTTTATAGGCAAAATCCAATAAACGATAGGTTCCACCATATACATCACTTGATAAAATCCATTCATCTGGGCCTTTGAATAGATTCATTAACACTTGAATTGCCGCCATGCCGGAGGAAAAGGCAAAACCACGATCACCATTTTCTAATTTGGCTACGGTATCTTCTAAAACAGTACGCGTTGGATTTTTTGTACGCGTATAATCAAATCCCGTGCTTTCACCAATCCCGTGATGACCATAAGCCGTTGAAAGATAAATTGGCGTAGAGACTGCACCAGTACGTTCATCACTGCGATTTCCCGCTTGGGCTAATAATGTATCGATAGAATATTGTTGTGTCATAATTTACCTCTAAATATGCAAAAATTTGACCGCACTTTTCTTGATTTAATGGCGAACAAAACGTTCCAATTTTGTCATAAAGCCACTCACGATAAAAGTAGAAATTGAAAACTCTGTAAAAATTATATTCTTGTGTCAAATTTTGCTGTAATTTCAACCGAAACGAAGATTTTTTCAACATTTGAATTTTTTTTTCAGATCTTCGATTGACAGAATTTCAAATTCCCGTAAAATGCACCGCACTAACAGCGTATGCGGGAATAGCTCAGTTGGTAGAGCACGACCTTGCCAAGGTCGGGGTCGCGAGTTCGAGCCTCGTTTCCCGCTCCAAACTAACGGCGTGTTAGCAAAGCGGTTATGCACTGGATTGCAAATCCATGTAGCTCGGTTCGACTCCGGGACACGCCTCCATAACCACGCAGTTAGTTAATCACTCGATGCCCGAGTGGTGGAATCGGTAGACACAAGGGATTTAAAATCCCTCGCCTTTCGAGGCGTGCCAGTTCAAGTCTGGCTTCGGGCACCATTTTAAATATAAAAGAAGATTGTCGCGTAAGCGGCTTTTTTTATGCCTAAAATTTAGATTTTCTGTTTTTTGACTAAGTCATTTATGACTCAGTATCTAACTAAAACCTACAAAAAAACAACCGCACTTGAGGTCGTTTCCATTTATAGTTCAAAGGATTATTTCAATTTTTCACCTTTAAATTCACCTGTTAAACTTTCTAAGAAAGAGGTGATGTCCTCCACATCTTTTTGAGCAGGCTGTTGCACGTTACTTTGGTATTTCAACATTGCACTCACAGCATCTTTTAGCTCTTTTGCTGACGCATCATGGAAATATGGTGCGGTAAGCGCGATGTTACGTAAAGTTGGCACTTTGAAGCGATGCATATCAAATGGATCTTTCGTTTGAGCAAAGCTACCTTCATCGGCATCAGTTAATGGCGTACCACGATCTTTAAAGTAATCGCCGTAGAGTCCCATGTATTCATAAGATTGTCCACCCATTGCTACGCCAGTATGACAAGTATCGCATTTATGTTGTTTGAATAACTCATAACCGCAAACTTGTTGCTCGGTCAAGGCTGTTTTATCCCCTTTCAAATAACGGTCGAAATCACTATTTGGCGTAATTAATGTTTTTTCATATTCACCAATCGCATGAGTTAAGGTTTCTTTCGTCACTTGTGGATATTCTTTTAAGAATTCTTTTTTGAATTCTTCATCCATTTCAAAACGTGCCACGATGTCATCCCAAGAGTGCGACCCCATTTCTACTGGATTTGTTGGAGGACCTTTCTCTTGATCCGCTAAATCTGCCGCATGGCCATCCCAGAATTGCACAAAGTTAAATGCGGCATTGAACACAGTTGGTGCGTTAATTAGGCCTTTTTTCTCTTTATCAAATTGATGTAGATACCCTACAACCCCAAATAACCCAATACTGCAATGGCGGCTCCGCCAATAATCAGTTTTTTCATCTAATAATCCTCCAAATAAACATAAAAAATAAACGTAAAACTTAAATTGAGACGATTATGACAAAAAAATAACTTATTTTTTATGTGTATTTAATTAACTTTGGCTATGGACTAGATTGATTGCATTAAAGGCCTTTTTACGCTATAGGTGAGAACTCTCCTAAAAACTAACCAATAAAAAATGCGGTTATTTCTAACCGCACTTTACTTTTCATTATCTTTTGTTTATTTCTTTGGCGCCTGCATAAAGCGGAAAAAATCGCTATCAGATTTCAAGATCATCATATTATCTGAACCTTCGAAGCTACTTTCATAGGCTTTTAAGCTACGAATAAAGCTATAAAATTGTGGTTCTTGAGCAAAAGCTTGAGAATATAATTTTGCTGCAGCCGCATCACCATTACCACGTAATTCTTGTGCGGCTTTATTCGCATTTGCTAAGATTAAGATCACTTTACGATCTACATCCGCTTGAATGAATGCTGCTTTTTCCTTACCTTGAGAACGATGTTCACGCGCAACCGCATCACGTTCTGCACGCATACGTTGGTAAATCGAAGAAGAAACTTCATCCGGTAAATTGATTTGTTTTACGCGAACATCGACGACTTCAATCCCTAATTCAGAGGTACTATCCTGCCCTGAATTTAACGCTTTTTTCGCCCCCGCCATTAATTCACCACGTGTACCTGAAACGATATCTTTAATCGTGCGGGTACCAATTTCTGAACGCAGGCGGTCATTCACTTTACGGCTTAATAAGCTTGAAGCTTGGTTATAATCGCCACCACCCGTTGCAGTATAGAAACGACCGAAATCGCTGATTTTCCATTTCACATAGGAATCTACCAACAAGTCTTTTTTCTCGACTGTCACAAAGCGAGTAGCTGAACCATCTAAAGTACGAATACGCGCATCAAGCACTTTAATACTATCAATTAAAGGCAATTTGAAATGCAAGCCTGGTTCATATACAACCACTTTGTTATCTGCATCACGTTGTACTTTGTTAAAACGCAACATGATGCCACGAGTGCCCTCAGTTACAACCACGACGCTGGAATATAACACCGCTGCAATCACCACAATAATCGGAAGTAAAAATTTACGCATTAGTTAAATCTCCCTTGGCGAATGCCTTCATTTGATTGAACTGGTTGAGCCACTTGTGTTTCTACTCGACGTTCCTGTGTTGAAACAGGTGCAGAACTGACCGCACTTTCAGAAGTAGTAGTCATTGGCTTGGTCACTTTTTTACCCATTAATTGCTCCAATGGCAATACAGTTAAATTATTACCATTATTGCTGTCTAGCATCACTTTCGGTGTGTTTGCCATGACTTTTTCCATGGTTTGAATATAAAGACGCTCTTTTAACAAATCAGGCGCCGCTTTAAATTCAGGTAGAAGACGTTGTAAACGTTCCACTTCCCCTTGCGCATCAAGTACAACACGATCTTTATAAGCTGTAGCTTCTTCTATAATACGCTGTGCCTCACCGCGAGCAATTGGCTCTTTCTCACGAGCATAAGCTTCTGCTTCACGAATGTAACGTTGTTCGTCTTCCTGTGCTTTAATCGCATCATCGAAAGCATCTTTCACTTCTTCTGGTGGGCGTGCGGATTGGAAGTTCACGTCAATCACTTCAAGTCCCATATCATAAGGTTTGATAATATCGTTCAATGCTTTCCACGTATCTTCACGCACCACGGCACGACCAGTTGTCAACACATCATTCATGGTCATATGACCAATCACATAACGAAGTGCACTGTCAGTCGCTTGTCCGAGACTATTATCCGCATTGCTCACGCTAAACAAGTATTTTTCAGGATTTTGCACGCGATATTGCACGGTCATTTCTACTTTAACCATGTTTTCATCTTTAGTTAACATCGCACCTTGCGTTTTAAGCTCACGAACTTGTTCCACATTTACTGGAATCACTTTATCAATAAAAGTTGGTTTCCAGTTTAATCCTGGTTGAACAATAGAATGAAACTCACCAAAACGTAACGTCACACCACGTTCTGCTTCTTTAATGGTGTAAAAACCGCTTACACCCCAAATAATTCCCCCGATCACCGCGGCGATCGGTAAAATTTTACCTAAATTGAATGAAGGTATATTCGGCGAAGTATTATTTGAACCGCCTTTTTTATTACCCCCACCTAATTTTTTCAACAGATTATTGAATACTTCTTCAATATCTGGTGGTGATTGCTCCTGATTTTTATTGTCTCGCGATCCCCAGCCATTTTCATTTTGCTTATCTGATGAATTATCTGACTGTTTTGGACCGCTGCTCTGTCCCGGTTTACCCCAAGGATCTTGATCTGGACCGTTTTGCGACATTACGTTCTCCATTTGTCTAAAAATTTTAATGAGTTTATCGAAATAAATGGGGTTAGTCTATGAAAATACAAGTGGCGAATCAAGTTTTATAAAATAAAAAATCCTTGAATATTTTCAAGGATTTTCTTTTATTCATTTACTTGGTAAATCAAGGATTTTTTTATATTTTTTTCGAGTAAATTTTTTCCATTCCAGTGATAAAAGTGCGGTTGAATTTTTGACTGATTTATAAATGCCGCAAAGTAAAAAGGCAATTCATCCGTAAAGAGCAACGCTCCTTTTGGACAATAATCTGAAAAGATCTGCAGTTGTTCAGGCAAATGCATCACACTTGATAACTTCACTATTCCTACACCTTGTGATTTCAACACGGCTTCACGCAAACACCAACAACGATAAAAGGCCAGGTCTGCATCAGGCTGTTTAGCAAACCAATCTTGTTCTGCTTGTAGCGCAAAATGAGCCATGAGCGCAAAAAAATTCCGTTTTTTTGGAAATTCAATATCAATACCGACCGCACTTTTTTCTGATTCATTAATATGCAGCAATACAGCAACCCAATCACCAGAGTGACTAATATTAAAATCAATATTCTCGACGGGAAATTGTGGTCTGTCACTTTGTGTACGATAAATTCGCCCTAAAAGGGCGGTTGATTTTTCCGCTGTTTTTAGCAACTGCCAAAGTAAAAAATGCGCCAATCGACGGCATTGATGTCGTTGCGTTATCCGAGAATTCCCCTTCGGTTCTATACACAAATTTTCAGGGACAAGATCCGTAGGGATTTCATCAAAAGGGAAAGGTTGTTGAATATTGGCGTAGGCAATAAAAGTTGTCATAAAAATAATGAATAAACATATCAGTTTGATTGCATTATAAAAGGAAATCCGCCGCACGCCAACACAACCTAAAACTCATCAAAGCAAGGTGTTAGATTAAAACTGTGAGCGGTTTCACAGATTTTTCTCTTCAAATACGTTACATTTCAAAAAAATAATCACAGGAGGTTCTATGTTTAAACAACTTCAACAAGTCGGTAAGGCATTCATGTTGCCAATTGCTATTTTGCCTGCTGCGGGTCTTTTACTCGGGATCGGTGGGGCGCTTTCCAATAAAGCAACGGTGCAAGCCTATCCAATTTTAAATAATGAGGCACTGCAAGGTCTATTTCAGATTATGTCTGCAGCTGGTAGCGTGGTGTTCGCTAATTTAGCCTTATTATTGTGTATCGGTTTAGGTATCGGCTTAGCTAAACGTGACAAAGGCGTTGCTGCTCTTGCTGCGGTTGTCGGTTATCTCATTATGACGGGTACCATTGCCGCATTAATTCCGATTTTCTCTCCTGATGTAAAAAGCATTGATACAGGTGTGATTGGTGCATTGGTAATGGGCTTGATTACCGTTAAATTACACAATCGCTATCACAATATCCAATTACCACAAGTATTAGGTTTCTTTGGTGGTTCTCGCTTTGTGCCAATCGTTACCGCTTTTTCAGCCATTTTTGTTGGATTAGTTTTCTTCCTCATTTGGCCAACTTTCCAACAATGGCTCGTATCCGCAGGTAAAAGTATCGCCTCCATGGGAACCTTTGGAACATTCTTATACGGTTTCTTAATGCGATTATCGGGTGCGGTTGGCTTACATCACATGATTTATCCGCTGTTTTGGTATTCTGAATTAGGTGGTGTGGAAATGGTTAATGGTGAGATGATTGTTGGTGCACAAAAAATCTTTTTTGCTCAATTAGCGGATCCAAATCACCACGGTTTATTTACGGAAGGAACCCGTTTCTTTGCCGGCCGTTTTGATACCATGATGTTTGGCTTACCGGCCGCCTGTTTAGCCATGTATCACTGTGTACCGAAAAAACGTCGTGCACAAATTGGCGGCTTATTCCTTGGGGCAGCCCTCACCTCTTTCATTACAGGCATTACTGAACCGATCGAATTCATGTTCTTGTTTGTTGCTCCATGGCTTTATGCGTTCCACGCATTCTTAGATGGGGTGTCTTTCTTTATTGCCGATTATTTAAATATCTCTATCGGGAATACTTTCTCTGGTGGTTTTATTGATTTCTTGCTCTTCGGTATTTTACAAGGTGATGAAAACACCCATTGGTTACGTGTCATTTTCGTCGGTATTCCTTGGGCGCTACTCTATTATTTCTCTTTCGTTTTCTTGATTCGCATCTTTAATGTGATGACACCAGGACGTGGTGAAGAAACCGAAGAAAATGTAGAACAAGAAACAAGTTCACTTACTGAAAATGCACATAAAATTATTGTAGCATTAGGTAGTGCTGAAAATATTGAAAACGTGGATGCGTGTATTACTCGCTTACGTGTTTCTGTTAAGGACGTGAAAGCCGTTGATAAAGCCACATTGAAAAAATTAGGCGCGATTGATGTGCTTGAAGTGGGCGGTGGCGTACAAGCCATTTTCGGTGCCAAAGCCGTACTCTACAAGAGTGAAGTGAATCAAATCTTAGGAAAAGAAGATTAATTCCTAAAAATAAAGGGCGTTTATCCCGCCCTTTTGAGTAACAAAACAAAAGTGCAGATCAAATTTGATCTGCACCCCAAAAGTTGGACTCAACAAACCAACAATTGAGGTGCAGATTTTTTTATGGGTAAACACTATACAATCGAATTTAAATTACAGGTTCTTCAACCTATTTTGAATGGGAAAATGAGTATTAGAGAAGCTGCTCGTTTTTACAATATTCCTTCCAACGCCCTAGTCGGGACATGGTTGAAACGGTTTGAAAAAAGTGGCATAAAAGGACTTATTCCCCGTAAACCATCAGGACGACCGCCGATGAAACCCAAATATGCAAAAATGCCACCGCCACCCAAAACTGAAGAAGACCGTTTACGCCTGAGAATTTTACAGCTTGAAGCGGAGGTGGCCTACCTAAAGGAGTTGAGAAGGCTCAGACTTCAGGACGAAGCCGAGCAACGGAAATTATCCAAAGGTTAAGAACACGCTATCCGTTAAAATGGCTTTTAGGCTTTGCACAGTTAGCGCGTAGTACGTTTTTTGCGAAACGTCAGATTAAACCGGATAAGGATGAGTTGTTGAAAAAGACCATTCAACGCATCAAAGCCAATCATCCTGATTATGGCTATCGACGTGTTCATGCCTACTTGCCAGGCATGAATCATAAAAAAGTCCAACGTTTAATGCAGACACTTGGGCTTCAAGTGCGGTCAAGAAAAAGCAAGAAATTTACGACCTATCGTGGCACGATAGGGGTGATTGCCCCAAATCATATTGAACGTAATTTTAGCGCAACAGCCCCGAAACAAAAATGGGTGACCGATATCACCGAGTTTAAGGCGAAAGATGGGAGTAAAGTCTATTTATCCCCAATTTTAGACTTATTTAACAATGAGATAGTCTCCTATAATCTCAGCTATTCCCCAAACTGGGCGCAAGTAGAGGACATGTTAATGCAAGCTGTCAAAGGATTAAATAAAGCTTGTGGTGTCATTTTGCATTCAGACCAGGGATGGCAATATCAAATGGTAGCTTATCGTTGAATCTTGGCTGAATATGGCATTATTCAAAGTATGTCAAGAAAAGGGAATTGCTTGGACAATGCCGCGATGGAAAGTTTCTTTGGGCGATTAAAAACGGAATGTTTTTATGGTCGGGAATTTAAAACAAAAGAAGAGATAGTTGATGCTGTCAGAGATTATTTGGATTACTATAATCATCGACGGATTCAACTAAAATTAAAAGGACTGAGTCCGATACAATATCGAAAACAATCCTTTAAATAACAGTCTAACTTTTTGGGGTCAGATTAAATTCAACCGCACTTTTTTATTATTTCAACAAATATGCACGTAATTGTGCAAAATCGTCATCCATTTCATCAGAAAGTAATGGCAATTTATTATGTTTATCTAACGCTTCTGGCAATGGAAGATCGAGCGAAAGAATACGCTCTACTGACTCTTTAAATTTCGCAGGATGTGCCGTACATAAGAAAATACCAGTTTCATCCGCTTTAAGTTGATCTTTCAATACTTGATAGGCGATCGCTCCGTGTGGCTCACATAAATAACCTTTTGCATACATCTCTTTTAAAGTTTCTTCTGTTTCGCCATCGCTTAACATACCTGAACCTAAATCACTTAAATTCCAGCCATTGCGTTTGAATAGTTCTTCTACACGCGGCCAGTTGTTCGGACGACTGACATCCATCGCATTAGAAAGCGTGGCTACAGTCGCTTTAGGTGCCCAGTTACCTGATTCTAAATAACGCGGCACAGTATCATTCGCATTGGTTGAAGCAATAAAGCGTTTAATTGGCAATCCTAATGTTTTTGCAATTAAACCTGCGGTTAAGTTACCAAAGTTACCACTTGGTACGGAAACCACGACATTATCACGTTTTTCTTTTGGTAATTGCGCTACGGCTTCAAAGTAATAACAAACCTGTGCCAATAAACGGCTAATATTAATGGAGTTTGCTGAGTTTAAACCAATTGCTTGACGTAGTTCGGCATCATCAAACGCTTGTTTGACTAACGCTTGGCACGCATCAAAATCGCCATTAATCGCAACAGTGCGAATATTCCCACCTAAAGTACAGAACAGTTTTTCTTGTAATGGGCTGATTTTGCCTTTCGGATATAAAATCACCACATTGATATTTTCCAACCCGTAAAATGCGTGGGCAACGGCTGCGCCAGTATCACCAGATGTTGCTGTTAAAATGGTGATTTTACCATCACCACGCACTGCAGCGAGTGCCTGCGCCATAAAACGACCACCAAAGTCTTTAAATGCTAAAGTTGGACCATGAAATAATTCAAGGGCATAAATATTGTCTTCCACTTTTTCTAATGGTGCAGTAAAGGTGAATGCATTTTTCACCATAGCATTCAAAGTGGCTTTCGGTAATTCTTCACCAATTAATGCACCAAGAATTTTTTGACTACGCTCAACCAATGGTAAGGCTAATAATTCATCAATATTGGTTAAAGCGGGGATCGTTTCTGGAAAGAACAAACCTTGATCTTTGCCAAGTCCTTGACGTACTGCTTGCGCAAAATTTACTTGTTCTTCAGGGTGTTTGATGTTGTACAAATTCATTGTATATCCGTTAATTATAGAGTTTTAATAAAATGTTATTTCCCCCTCTTATAAAAGAGGGGATAAAAGTGATTCATTATTTAACCTAGCTCTCTCGCGCCATCATTATCGACTTTACAAACATGCACAAAGCCTTCATTGTTTTGTAAATAATGATTTTCTAAATAAGTCGCCAGTTTTGTTGCGGTTTGTAAATCAGGTGCGATGGAGAAAATCGTTGGGCCTGAGCCTGAAATACCCGTCGCTAACGCGCCTAAATCACGAGTGGCTTGTTTCACTTCCGCGAAATTTGGTAATAAAGCCTCACGATAAGGTTCTGCAATTACATCTTTCATCATCATTGCGGCAAGGTTTTCTTGATGCGTGTGACATGCATGCACAAAGCCACCTAAATGACGACCATGAGAAATCACATCTTGGCGCGTATAACTTTTCGGTAAAATTGCACGTGCTTCAGCAGTTGAAACCTCAATGCCTGGGTAAGCTAAGACCCAATACCAATTATCAAAAAATGGCAGTTTTTGGCAAATGTTACCGAGGGATTGTACCATAAATTGCACTCCACCTAAGTAACAAGGTGCCACATTATCATAATGGATAGAACCTGAAATACGACCTTCTAGCTCCCCCATCATTTCTAACAATTCCATTTTTGAGAATGGTTCATCATGGAATTTATTTAATGCCACTAATGCAGCCACGATAGAGCACGCACTTGAACCCAATCCCGAGCCAATCGGCATATTTTTCTCAAGAGTCAAACGCAATGGTTTGACTCTCACATTGCGTAATTTTAATTGCTCACTAAACAGCACATAGGCCTGATACACGATATTTTTTTGTGGCTCTTTTGGCAATTTACGCACAAAATAGCCCGCACTTTCGAGCTCAAAACCACTTGGAATAGACTCAATCTGTACGACATCACCTAATAATGAACCATCAATCGGTGAAATGGCTGCGCCTAATGTATCAAATCCTACACTAATATTTGCACTCGATGCCGGAGCATAAATTCTTAACATGTTATGTCCTTTTTAGTGGTGTAATGTTCTTAAAATATCCGCAAAAATGCCCGCAGCAGTTACTGCATTACCTGCACCGTAACCACGTAATAGCAACGGAATTGGTTGATAATAACGCGTATAGAACGCAAGGGCATTTTCACCGTCTTTCACCTTGTACAATGGATTATTTTGATCCACAGCGATGATTGATACTTTGCAGTGACCATCTTTAATTTGACCGACGTAACGCAATACTTTGCCTTCTGCTTTCGCAGCTTCAATGCGTGCTTTAAATTCCGCATCTAATTGTGGCAACATTGCCATAAATTCATCAGCAGACTTGCCTTCTGAGAACCCTTTCGGTAACACGCCTTCCACTTCCACATCGGAAAGCTCAAGTTCTAGACCCGCTTCACGCGCTAAAATCAGTAATTTACGCGCCACATCTTGACCCGATAAATCATCTCGAGGATCTGGTTCTGTAAAGCCTTTTTCACGTGCAAGTGCGGTCACTTCTGAAAGAGAAAGTCCTTCTTCTAATTTACCGAAGATGAAAGAAAGTGAGCCCGATAAAATACCTTCAAAATACTCAAGTTCATCTCCCGCTGCCAATAAATTCTGTAAATTTTCGATAACCGGTAAGCCTGCCCCTACGTTCGTTTCGTATAGGAATTTATGTTGGCTCGCTTGGGCATTGCGGCGTAATTCGTGGTAATAGGCTAATTCACGGGTATTCGCTTTTTTATTTGGGGTTACCACATGGAAGCCTTCTTTTAACGCGCGCGCATAAAGTCCTGCGACTGATTCCGCCGTTGTACAATCTACAAAGACAGGGTTCACTACGTGATGTAATTTAATGAAAGATAACAACACATCGAAATCAGAAGGCTGAGTCGCATTTTCAAGATCGGCTTTCCAATTATCTAAATTCAATCCGTTTTCATCCAAAAGCATTTTTGTTGAATTCGCTAAAGCACAAACACGGATCTCAATGTCCTTTTTTGCAAGATACTCCTTTTGATGCTTGATTTGTTCAATTAACTCACCACCAACGCCACCAACGCCGACTAGAAACATATCGACAACTTTCTTGTTATTAAAAAGAGCTTGGTGAGTTGCTTTCACGGCTTCAATTGCTTTATTTTGCGCTACAACTGCTGAAATTGAACGCTCTGAAGAACCTTGTGCAATTGCTACTAAGCTAATATTCGCTTGAGCCAATGCAGAAAAGAAACGAGCTGCGATACCCTTAGCTTGTTTCATGCCATCGCCTACAACAGAGATAATAGAAAGATCTTTTGCCACTTCAATTGGTTCTAACTCATGGGCTTTTAATTCTGTCGCAAATTCTTGTTCTAAAATCGCTTTTGCTGCATCCGCTGATTTTACTGGTACACAGAAACTAATACTGTATTCAGAAGACGATTGCGTGATTAAAATGACTGAAATACCGGCTTTTGACATAGCTGAGAAGACACGAGCGGCCATCCCGACCATACCTTGCATACCAGGGCCTGAAACATTGAACATCGCTACGTTATCAAGGTTAGTAATCCCTTTTACCTGTAACCCTTCAGATTTCACATGACCATCAATTATTGAACCAGGCGCAGATGAATTACCTGTGTTTTTAATCACACAAGGGATTTGTTTTGGTAATAATGGACCAATTGTACGCGGATGGATCACTTTCGCACCAAAATAAGAAAGCTCCATTGCTTCACGATAAGAAAGGCTTGGTAATAAACGTGCATCTGGTACTAAACGTGGGTCACAAGTATAAACGCCGTCTACATCAGTCCAGATTTCGCAAACAGACGCGTCTAAACAAGCGGCTAAACAAGCGGCTGAATAATCAGAACCATTACGGCCTAATAGCACTAATTCACCTTTATCATTACATGCGGTAAAACCAGCCATTAGAACCACTTTATCTTTGCTAATACTTTTCGCATCAACGCGTTTTGTAGATGCTTCAATATCAACTGAAGATTCTAAGTAACCGCCCTGCGCTAATAATTGCTTAACTGGATCAACAATGTGAACACTGTATCCACGTGCTTCAAACCACGCTTTCATCATGGCAATTGATAATTTTTCACCACGGCAGTCAATGGTTGCTTTCACTTTATCTTCTACTTTACCTGCTTGACGGATTTCTTCTAATAAACCTTTAATTTGGGCAAATTCTGCATCAATAAGGGCTTTCGTTCCAGCTAGATCAAATTTATTATTTTCAGCGTGTAAACCATTAATGATGTTATAGAAAATTTCAATGGCTTCGTTAAAGTGGGTATCAGTAGGTTGGTTTAATGTGGCTTTTTCAGAGAGGGCAACAAGATGGTTAGTAATTTTTGCAGGAGCGGATAAGACACCGGCTGCTTGCTCTTCCAAATGAGCCTTTTCAATTAATTGAGCCGCTTGTGAAAAACGCTCAGGGTTGGCTAATGAAGTGCCACCAAATTTTAATACGCGCATGATAATATCCTCAGATGTTGTGATTTTTAAATATTAAAAAACCCGCACTAGATTGATGCGGGTTTTCTTGATCCTGTTTATTACGCACTAACCCGCCCCATTAATTGTCGTAATGGTCATAATAATGGTGGTGATAGTGAAAGTGCGGTTATTTTTCATTGTATTTTTACCTTGAAAAAAACATGTGTTTAGAAATACCGAAAAAGCCCGAGCTTGTCAAATATAAAATCGAAAAAATGAAGATTTTTTTCTAAAAATTATTACTTTGGTATAGAATGAAACGAGTTTTACATTGGTTAGGAAGGAAATGATGACAATTCAACAAGCTCTCGAAACCATTCATCAACAAATCCAAACATCCACTCAACTTGCACATCGTCCTGAAAGTGCGGTCATTTTATTGGCAGTTTCTAAAACCAAACCCAATGAAGCGATTTTAGAAGCCTATCAAGCCGGACAAAAAGCATTTGGGGAGAACTACGTTCAAGAAGGCGTAGATAAAATTCAGTATTTCGAAGCACAAAACATCCAACTTGAATGGCATTTTATTGGGCCATTACAATCTAATAAAACCCGTCTTGTAGCAGAACATTTCGATTGGATGCAAACGTTAGAACGTGTCAAAATTGCCGATCGTTTAAATGAACAACGCCCTGCCAATAAAGCGCCCTTGAACGTTTTAATTCAAATTAATATCAGTGATGAAGCCAGTAAATCAGGTATTCAACCGAGTGAAATGATTGAGCTTGCAAAACACATTGAAAATCTACCGCACTTACGTTTGCGTGGATTAATGGCGATCCCTGCACCAACAGATAATATTGTTAAACAAGAAGCGGCTTTTAGTCAAATGGAACAATTATTTGAGCAGCTTAAAGTCGCCTTGCCTCATCAGCAAATTGATACGCTTTCAATGGGAATGACTGATGACATGCAAAGTGCCATAAAATGCGGTTCAACGATGGTACGCATTGGTACGGCAATTTTTGGGGCGAGAGATTATTCGAAAAAATAATGAATAGAGAATAAAAAAGCGGTCAAAATTGATCTGCCCCCAAAAAGTTAGACTGTTATTTAAAGAATTGTTTTCGATATTGTATCGGACTCAGTCCTTTTAATTTTAGTTGAATCCGTCGATGATTATAGTAATCCAAATAATCTCTGACAGCATCAACTATCTCTTCTTTTGTTTTAAATTCCCGACCATAAAAACATTCTGTTTTTAATCGTCCAAAGAAACTTTCCATTGCGGCGTTATCTAAGCAATTCCCTTTTCTCGACATACTTTGAATGATGCCATGTTCAGCCAAGATTTGACGATAAGCTACCATTTGATATTGCCATCCCTGGTCTGAATGCAAAATGACACCACAAGCTTTATTTAATCCTTTGACGGCTTGCATTAACATGTCCTCTACTTTCGCCCAGTTTAGGGAATAGCTGAGATTATAGTAGACTACCTCATTGTTAAATAAGTCTAAAATTAGAGATAAATAGACTTTACTCCCATCTTTCGCCTTAAACTCGGTGATATCAGTTACCCATTTTTGTTTCGGGGCCGTTGCACTAAAATCGCGTTCAAGATGATTCGGTGCAATCACCCCTATCGTGCCTCGATAGGTCGTAAATTTCTTGCTTTTTCTTGACCGCACTTGAAGCCCAAGTGTCTGCATTAAACGTTGGACTTTTTTATGATTCATGCCTAGCAAGTAGGCATGAACACGTCGATAGCCATAATCAGGATGATTGGCTTTGATGCGTTGAATGGTCTTTTTCAACAACTCATCCTTATCCGGTTTAATCTGACGTTTCGCAAAAAACGTACTACGCGCTAACTGTGCAAAGCCTAAAAGCCATTTTAACGGATAGCGTGTTCTTAACCTTTGGATAATTTCCGTTGCTCGGCTTCGTCCTGAAGTCTGAGCCTTCTCAACTCCTTTAGGTAGGCCACCTCCGCTTCAAGCTGTAAAATTCTCAGGCGTAAACGGTCTTCTTCAGTTTTGGGTGGCGGTGGCATTTTTGCATATTTGGGTTTCATCGGCGGTCGTCCTGATGGTTTACGGGGAATAAGTCCTTTTATGCCACTTTTTTCAAACCGTTTCAACCATGTCCCGACTAAGGTGTTAGAAGAAATATTGTACGCGCGGATTCTCTGATACTCATTTTTCGATTCAGAATAGGTTGAAGAACCTGTAATTTAAATTCGATTGTGTAGTGTTTACCCATAAAAAAATCTGCACCTCAATTGTTGGTTTGTTGAGTCCAACTTTTGGGGTGCAGATCAGATTGACCGCTCTTTTTTATCTGGATTGAATTAAACTTCTTCGCTCTTTTCAGAGAAACGTTCAATCTTCGCACCTAAGCAACGAAGTTTATCTTCAACGTGCTCATAACCACGATCGATGTGATAAATACGATCTACGATAGTTTCACCACTTGCGATACATCCTGCTAACACAAGACTGATTGATGCGCGTAAATCTGTCGCCATCACTTCTGCACCAGAAAGATGCTCAACACCGTGACAAACTGCCGTATTACCTTCAATTTCAGCTTTACCGCCCATACGAATTAATTCTGGAATGTGCATAAAGCGGTTTTCAAAGATGGTTTCAGTAATGATACTGGTGCCTTCTGCCACCATGTTTAACAAGGTGAATTGAGCTTGCATATCTGTTGGGAAGCCCGGATGTGGTGCAGTACGAATATTGACGGCTTTCGGACGATTGCCATGCATATCCAATGTAATGCTATCTTCTGTGACTTCAACTTCCGCGCCTGCTTCACGAAGTTTATCAATCACCGCATCCATGGTATCCGCTTTAGTATTTTTACATACCACGCGACCACCAGAAATGGCACCTGCAATTAAGAATGTACCAGTTTCAATACGATCTGGAACCACGCTATGTTCACAACCAGTTAAACGATCTACGCCTTCAATGACAATATGATCAGAGCCTGCACCTGTAATTTTCGCACCCATTTTGTTGAGGAAATCTGCAGTATCAACAATTTCTGGCTCGCGTGCTGCGTTTTCAATGATTGTTGTACCTTTTGCAAGTGTTGCAGCCATCATGATAGATAAAGTCGCGCCAACGCTCACTTTTTCCATTACAATACGCGTACCTACAAGACGATCAGCAACAACCGCTTTTACATAACCTTCATCCAGCTCAATCGTTGCACCGAGTTTTTCTAAGCCGCTAATGTGAAGATCAACCGGACGTGCACCGATGGAACAACCGCCTGGTAAAGAAACTTGACCTTGGTTAAAACGAGCAACCAACGGTGCTAATGCCCAAATAGAAGCACGCATGGTTTTTACTAATTCATACGGCGCAACGAAGTGATCAATTTTAGAACAATCTAATAATACCGCACCTTCAGCATCACGTTCTGCCACCACACCAAGTTTGCGTAAGATTTTTAAGGTTGTATCAATATCCTTTAGTTCTGGTACGTTTGTTAATTTAACCGGCTCAGTTGCCAAAATTGCAGCAAAAAGAATAGGAAGTGCAGCATTTTTTGCACCTGAGATGGTTACTGTACCACTTAAGCGAGATTGCCCGCCATAAACACGAAATTTTTCCATAGAAAATCCTAGCTTGCTTGATGTAATAGACGATCCATTTTCCACTTTGCAGTGGTATAGGTTTTAATAGTTAAAGCGTGAATTTCGCCAGTTTGAAAGTAAGGCATTAATGGCGCGTAGATGGTTTGTTGCTGTTTTAATTTAGAAAGTGCTGAGATTTCATCACTCACTACAATCACACCAAAGTGAGCATTTTCACCTTGAGCATAAACCTCATCTACCTTCAGACTTTCTTTTAAAATACGTTCAATTTCTTGCAGTTCCATTCGGATTTCCGTTTTAATTATGGTCGATAAAAGTGCTAATCCAATGAGACAAATTCACTAAATCAGCAAGGGTTAATAACTGTTCTGGAGGGCTTATCAACCGCACTTTTTTATTTGGTAACTGCTCACAATCGTGTAGAAAATCACACAATAATGCAAAACCAGCAGAATCAATTCGATTGATTTCAGTTAAATCAAATTCAATGAGACTTTGATTGTTTTGCTTTTCTGATAAAAAAGAAGCACGTTGCTGCCATAATGGTAACAACGTGTTGCGGGATAGCTCCCCCGATAATTGGAGAGCTATCTTATCATTATTTTGGATTAAATCCCACTTTAACGCAATCATTCGCTTATTTGCTCAATGTCACTGGTGCTGCAGCAGATTTTTGAATTTGAGCAGTTAATGCTTCAATACCTTGTTGACGTAAGATACCGCTCCATTCATTTTGTTTGGTGACAACCATGCTCACGCCTTCTGCAACCATGTCATAAGCTTGCCATTCGCCAGTTTTACTGTTTTTACGCCATTTGAAATCTAATTTGATTGGCGCTTGTCCACCATTTTGTACAATATTAACACGAATGCTCACTAGGTTTTTATCACCTACTTCTTTAGCCGGTTCAATTTGAATATTTTGATCAGTGTAAGCGGTTAACACTTGTGCATAAGCTTGCTCGATAAAATCGCTGAATGCTTTAAAGAATTTTTCACGTTGTTCTGGTGTAGTTGATTTAAAGTATGAACCCAACACTAAAGAACCGGCATAGTTTACTTGCACGTAAGGTAATAAATCGTTACGAACAATAGTACGTAAATAGTTTGGATCCTTTTTAATTGTTGCCTGATTGCTTTTGATATCGGCAAATAACTTATCTGATGCTTGTTGCATCAACACATAAGGGCTTGTTTCTGCACGTACAGTTTGAGTCACAAAAAGTGCAGTCACGGCAAATGCCATTACGCTAAACCATTTTTTAAACTGAGTAAATTTCATCATAAATCTCCTAAATAAAGATTATTATTTGGCTTCAGGTTCTGCTTTGTCAGCATTGCCGTCGGCTTTTTTATCACCGTAAAGGAACTGGCCGATTAAATCTTCCAATACCATTGCGGATTTTGTGTCTTGAATTTGGCTACCGTTTTTTAACATCGCGGTTTCACCATCATCAAAGCCCATACTTAAGGCGATATATTGCTCGCCTAATAATCCCGATGTTTTGATCGATAACGAACTGTTTTCCGGAATTTCTTTATATTCTTCATTAATCGCAATACTTACTTTTGGCAAGTAAGATTTTTCGTCTAACGTAATGTCAGACACGCGACCAATGACTACCCCACCAAGTTTAAGTGGTGCACGGACTTTTAGTCCACCAATATTGTCAAAAGTTGCAGTCACAGTGTAAGATTTTGTTTCACCAAAACCTTGTACATTTGCTACGCGTAAGCCTAGAAACACTAACGCAGCGATACCGAGTAGTAAAAATAAGCCTACCCAAAATTCATATTTAATTGTTTGTCGCATAAAAATACCCTATTAGCCTGCCCCAAACATAATGGCAGTTAAGATGAAATCGAGCCCAAGTACCACAAGTGATGCGTGGACAACCGTTCTGGTTGTGGCCTGACTGATACCTTCAGATGTTGGAATACAATCATAACCATTGAATAACGCAATCCATACCACCGCAATGGCGAAAAATACGCTTTTAATAAATCCGTTTAGAATGTCATAGCTCCAGCTGACAGTATTTTGCATCACTGACCAGAAGCTACCTGCATCCACACCTTTCCAATCCTCGCCAACAAGCGCACCGCCCCAAATGCCAATCGCGGTAAAGAGAAGCGCAAGAATTGGCATCGCAATCAAGCCCGCCCAAAAACGCGGAGCTATCACTCGACGTAATGGATCGACTGCCATCATTTCAAGGCTGGAAAGTTGTTCTGTGGCTTTCATTAAGCCAATTTCAGCCGTTAACGCTGAACCTGCTCTCCCCGCAAATAAAAGTGCGGTCACTACTGGACCTAATTCGCGTAATAAAGATAGTGCTACAAGTTGTCCAAGGCTGGTTTCTGCAGAAAAGTCAACTAAGACTACATAGCCTTGTAGGCCTAACACCATCCCAATAAATAAACCTGAAAGCAGGATAATTAATAAAGACTGTACACCTAATACGTGTAATTGTTTCACTAATAAAGGAAAATGTTGACGAATTTGTGGCTTACCGACTAACGCACCAAACAGCATAAAGCCGGATCGGCCTAATGCTCGGAAAAATTTGATCACGCTTTGTCCAAGTGAAGAAATCATATCAACAATCATTTAAATAATTCCTCCACATAATCACCTGCCGGATAATGGAATTTTACCGGACCATCCGCTTCACCTTTCAAGAACTGCACCACTTGCGGATCTTGGCTCGCGAGCAGTTGCTCTGATGTTCCTTCGGCGATCACATGTTTATCCGCAATAATATAGGCATAATCCGCAATACTTAATACTTCCTGCACATCATGGGAAACCACAATAGAGGTTAAATTCAGTGCTTCATTCAAGCGTTTAATTAAGCTCACGATCACGCCCATGCTGATTGGATCTTGCCCTGTAAACGGCTCATCAAACATAATTAAATCCGGATCAAGTGCAATTGCTCGAGCTAATGCTGCACGACGCGCCATCCCACCAGAAAGCTCAGAAGGCATAAAATCTGCCGCACCACGTAAGCCTACCGCTTCTAATTTCATCAACACAATTTGACGAATTAGACTTTCTGGCAAACGCGTATGCTCGCGAATCGGAAATGCCACGTTATCAAACGTGGAAATATCCGTAAATAACGCACCTGATTGGAATAACATTCCCATGCGTTTACGCACTTCATAAAGCTCTCGATTTGAAAGATGACAAATATCTTGTCCATCAAACAAAATCTCGCCTTGTTCAGGATATAACTGACCGCCAATTAATTTCAGTAGCGTGGTTTTTCCGATCCCTGATGGCCCCATGATGGCCGTAATTTTGCCCTGTTGGACTTTCAAATTCAGGTTATCGTAAATCACACGCTCACCTCGTTTAAAGGTCAGGTTTTTGACTTCGATTAGATTTTTATTCATTAAAATCTCATTGGTTTTATAAGAAGAAATTTATTTTTCTCTCACGTTAAAAAAGTGCGGTCGTTTTGACTGCTATTTTTGTGAAAGGTTCAAGCGACGTTTTAATAACGTCGTGAAACCACGTAATAACACAAAAATCAATGACAACACATAAATAGGTAAATTACCTAATGCTGCATAAGGCGTTTTGCCTTCTGTTGGCACCATTTTATGAGTCAGCGTTGTTTCCTCAAATTGAGGTGCTTGCGCTTCAATGTTGCCTTTTGCATCAATAAACACTGAAATCCCTGTATTCGTTGCACGAATTAATGGTTTACCTAATTCGAGCGCGCGCATTCTAGCCATTTGTAAATGCTGCCAAGGGCCAATGCTATCACCAAACCATGCATCATTAGAAATCGTCAGCAAATAATCTGTTTCTTTTTTCAGATTTTCACGAAGTTGCTCACCAAAAATAATTTCATAACAAATAGCTGGCGCAAAAGCATGTTGTTTTGCCATAAAAGATGGCTGTACTGCATCGCCACTTTGGAATGCAGACATTGGCAAATTAAATACAGAATTAAGTGGACGCAACAAACTTTCTAACGGCACATATTCACCAAATGGGACGAGATGATGTTTGCTGTAACGATTTTTTGTCGTTAATTCATAAGGGAAATCAGGATTCCCAGCCGTCACAATGGAATTTAATAATTTACCGCTTTGCTCATCACGATATACGGTACCAATCATTACTTCCGTGTTTTTCTCTTTTGCAACTCTATCTAAAGCTTCAAAAAATGGCGTAATGGCATTTTCAAGGGTTGGCAATGCTGACTCGGGTAAAATAATCAAATCAGACGTGCCTAAATGCGCAAAAATTTGTTTTTGATAGATATCTACCGTGGCATAAAGATATTCAGGATCCCATTTTAAATTTTGCTCAATATTACCTTGTGCAAGGGTGACAGTTAGCCCTTTCTCTTCTTTTGGTTGAACAAAATTCACCTTACCTGCATAAGCACTTAATCCACCCACAACCAATAATAGCAATGCATTCACACTGACTAAATTCCATTGTTTTTTCGATAGTGCAAAAATAAAATTAAAAATGACCGCACTTACCCAAACGGCAAAGAATGTCATCCCCGTGACACCAAAGATCGGCGCGATACCGTAAAACGGACTGTCTATTTGGGTATAACCAAATTGTAACCAAGGAAAACCAGTAAACACCCATCCACGCAAGAATTCAGTCAATGTCCAAATCGCAGCAAAAATGACCGCACTTTGCACCTGAAAACGCTGCACGAAATAAGTGAAAAGCATTGGATAAAGTGCAAGGTAGGCCGAAAGTAAGCCCACCAAGAGATAGCTCACACCAAGGGAAGCGCCACCAAATTGATGAATGCTGACATTCAACCAACTTACACCAAAACAGAAAAAGCCCATCGACCACAAAAAAGTGGCAAAAAGTGCGGTTGATTTTTTGGTATTTTTCGCTACAAAAAGTAATCCGCCTAAGGATACATAGGCTAATCCCCAATAATCAAACGGTGAAAAGGCAAATACGCCAATCACACCAGAAATCAGGGCTATAAGATAAACGACTAATTTATTCATTTTATCCATACTATAAAAAAATATTCCCCCTCTTTAGCAAAGAGGGGGCCAAGAATACGGTCAAACTGAATAACTTACTCAGCTTGTTCTTCCACGCCTTCCATATCCGATAAATGTTCATCCGGCACAGTTACGCGCACCTGAATTAAACGGCGACTATCGGCAGAGGTCACTTTAAATTGAATATTTTCTAAGGTGATTTCTTCACCACGTTTAGGCAGATAACCAAAGGCTTGCATGATTAAACCGCCAATGGTATCCACTTCTTCATCATCAAAATGCGTATTAAATTGGGCATTAAAATCATCAATATCCGTTAACGCACGCACGGCATAAGTGTGGCGAGAAAGCTGACGAATATCTGCGACATCTTCCTCATCAAATTCGTCTTCAATATCACCGACAATTTGTTCGAGAATATCTTCGATGGTCACCAAACCTGACACTGCACCAAACTCATCCACCACAATCGCCATATGGAAACGCTCAGAGCGAAAATCTTTTAACATACGATCAACACGTTTACTTTCCGGCACAATCACGACTGGACGTAATAACTTGGAAAGTTCGAACTCTTCCGCATCTTCACGTAAAAACTTAAGCAAATCTTTTGCGTGCAAAATACCTTCAATATTATCGCGGTCATCCGTATCTGCAATCACAGGAAAACGAGAGTGAGCGGATTCAATAATCGTATTCAAACAAGCATCAAGATCTTGATTCGATTCAATAAATACGATTTGCGAGCGAGGAATCATGATATCGCGTACACGAAGCTCAGCGATTTCCATTACTCCTTCAATCATTTCACGAGTGTTTTGATCAATTAAATCGTTTTGTTCTGAATCGCGAATCACTTCCACGAGTTCTTCACGGTTTTTCAGCTCACCTTGGAAAAAGCGGCCAATAAGTGATTGAAAAAAAGATTTTTTAGTTGTTTCAGTTTGATTACTCGAATGTTCTTCGTTCATAAAATTAAATGTGTTACTGTCGGATTGACTGCGTAAAAAGTAGCATATTTTGACCAAAATCGCAAAAAACTTAAGCTAAATGGCTGAAAATAAAGTGCGGTTAAAAACTTGGTAAGTTTTAACCGCACTTCAGAAAGTAATAACAATAAAATGCAGAAAAACATGCAAAATTGTTAAATCAGCTCTTTTGCATTCTTTCCTTTGACTTTACTCGCTCTTCCCATATTTCTTTAGAAATATTATGTTCATCTGCTTCTTCCCACGTCAGATCACTAATCCCTCTCATATATAGAGATCCCCAGCTATCCTCTTCTGGAATATACGCAAATTTAATATCAAATTTCATGTCAGAATATAGTGAAAAGGTGTACTGAGTCCATTCTTGAGAAGTACTTTTTTTCAACTCTTTCATCAACAATATTATTTCATATTCAATTTCATTAGGATCATTATAGTGGATTTGACCATCTTCTGATATCCATGCAGAACCACCAGAGTTGTGTTCCGGATAAATAGAGCCAATAAAATCAATTCTTACTGCCTCTATAGCATTATAGACCATAAAAGCTCTCCGATTTTCTGATATATTTCTTCTTTTTGCATAACTAATATCCTGTAGGTGTATTGTTAATATATATTCCTGGTGACTGTTTACCATTAATAGATGTCACAACAGCGAATGTTGTAGGTCTTATACTATCTTTTTGGTAAATTGGCACTATGCGAACATCCACCTTGTCTCCTTTTTTAATTGCATTTGCCCATTCAGTCTCTAATTTATACCATCTACCCTTCGAACCATTTAATGTTTTATCCTGAGCTGTTAAATTTATAGCTCCACCAAAACCATTAAACATCGAGGCTATCAAATGGCTGCCACAGTCGGTTTCTAGGCGACACTCTCCTCCAGCTATTCTTTGTTGGTAGTTGTTCCTTTCCGCTTTATCTAAAATAAGTTGCCCCTTCGCCTCAGTGACTCGTCCCGAATGATCTGTACGATATGAATGTCCATTACTCAATTCATATTCGGTATACCGAGCTCAGTATTTAAGTTAACTAACCTGTCCAACTTTTGGGGGGCAGATCAAAGTGCGGTCAATTTTTGAGAGGTTTTAAAACTCTTTGAAAATTGACCGCACTCTATTTAAATAATAAATTCAATGCTTTATAAGTTACATTTTCCCTTATCCCACTTAGAATCTTGATAGCCACATTCAGCGGGAGAAAGATATATATACTCCTTAGTATTCATACATTCATCAAGATTTTTGTATCTTTTGCCATTTATTTGATAGTTTTGCAGATAGTAGTGTAGATTTATATCACCATACTTTCCTCCACAAGAAACAAAATCTTTCCATCGTTGTTTTGAGTTTGTATGTCCTAGTAGCCCCTTTTTTTGATATCCTGCAATTAATGGATATTCTTTCCCCTTATCAACGCAATTAACCATTTGTGGAGTATAAAAACATCCGTTTGAATACCAACATCCGTTTAATATAAAACAAAGAAGAAATAAGGTGTATCTCATTTATTTACCTCCTATTTTCATTAAAAGTTCAAACATATCTGATGATATTACCTCCACGATGACCAGCGTTTCCTAACACCTGCCCCCAATATCCATTTTGTTTGATTCAGGTCTTCACTATTTTTATGAATAATTTCAGCTTGTTTATTTTTAATTAGATACAAGCACACGTTAGAAGACTCGCGCTATCTGAGAGCGAGCATCAGAAGAATTTAAACCTCATCTATAAAAGAAAAAAATATTTAAATTTCTTCAATAAATAATTATTTAATTTAAGGTAATGAATGGCTTTATCTATTTCAACTGGCGCATCTACAATATTTTTATTTCTAATATAAGCAATACCATAAATAGAGTATTCCTCTTCAAGAGAAAAATAATTCATCAATGAAAAACCTATCAATTCTGAGATCTTAAATAAGGGGCCATCGAAATCAGTAAGATCATAAATATACATAGGTATGTCATCTGTATTAGAGGTTTCAATTACCCTCAAAAGCCATAATTTAAACTCTTTTAAATCTATGGCTTGACAATACATACAACCTAATACAAAACTAAGATCTTGATCATTATCTTTATATATTTTCCACATATTATTTTCCTTTTTGGATATAATCTCCACCCACATGTCCTGTCTTCTAATGATCCCACTCTGGAACTAATTGCATTCGTCCAGTGTCTTGATGATGCCATGTATATCCAGGTATTTTAGCATCACCAGCTTGTATTGCTTTTATTTGTTCCCGATTAAATCTTTTCATAATTTCTGAATCGCCTAAGTTTTCACGCATTTCTTTAGTAGCTGCTTTCATTTGCTCTGTATAATAGATTTAATTGGTGATTTTCCTCTAAATGGCAAGTTGGAATAATTTGCCCTTTATGCTGAATATACGTAAAAATAAGCTTCATCTTCACTCCTGCTCAGCACTTGGAAAAGCCGTGACGACAGGATAGGTATAACCTTTTACACGCACGCCTGAATTTGAAATGCCAACCCACATACCTTCAGCTTTACGAATAGGATCTAAATCATCTACTTGATTCATATAAGCAGAATTAATTTCCACTTTGATACGATCTGCCGTCCACGTTTGAGGGAACATCAAGGTCTCCTCATTATTGTTAGTTTTAGCAATATATTGATTGGTTTCACTATCAAAAGCGGAAATCTGTGCAAGATATACGCCATTTGGATAAGTGTATAATATCCGATCAACACGTATATTGCCTAAGGCGGAATGTCCACCGATCATGACTGTCATAAAATGCCTCTAATCTAAACTGAAAAATAAACTTCATTACTTATATTGGGTTCAGATAGTAAGAAGTCATACCAATTAGATAAAATGATCTTAAATTGATCAAACTCAAGATAATCATCAGGATATTCTTCATCACCCCAATAAATAGTTACTTTATCTAACGAGATTAGCGCACCTAAGGTTTGCCCCCACATATCATATTCAAGAATTTCTTTTTTAGATATTTTATCAATCTCTTCAAGGCCATTTTTTATCCATTGTTGTAAATGGCTTATACCTAATCCCTCATCATCAATTAAAAAATGAGTTATATTTAGAGCTTCGTTTATATTTAGAATAGAACAATGTGGTTCTAAAGATCCATCTTTCCACATATCTATCCAACTAAACTTAACATTTATCATATGCTACTTGTCTCCCATAACTGGATAAACTGTAGTTTTAGGTTCTTTGTATTCTTTTCTACATAGGTGTGATATTTTCCAATATTCATTTCATGGATAATATTTTTTACCCAACAAATTAATATTTTCTAATATTTCATCATTTGTCATATAGAAACCGGGTTCTATTATACTAATCAGATCCAATGCAAAATCACGAAATTCCTCTCTCCAATCAATTGATGAATTCATCAATTCTAAGGCTCTATAAGAAATCTCCTGTTCTGATGCATTATTATTTACCATTAATCTAATTTCATTTATAAAGTCTTTTTCACTGTATCTGATCATTTTTATGTTCCAATTGACTAACATATCAATGAATGAGCATTAATATAAAAAGATTTTCTATAATATACTACCCACTTTATTGAAATATAAGTAAAAACGCCTCATTCATAAAAATAAAAAATACGGTTAAAAACACTATTATTTTTAACCGCACTTTTCTTTCAAGGATTAACTATTTAAACCTAAACTCTGTCCACTGGTAATAGCGTTCACCTGCTTTTTGAATACCACCATAATTTTGCCATTCGGGGTGGTTAGGGGTATTAGGAAGGCATTGGGTTTCAAGGGCGATGCCATTGAAATCTTGATAAGTTCTACCTTCACGAGTTGGAGTGCCGGCAAGATAGTTTCCCGTATAAATCTGTAATGCTGCTTGGGATGTGAGCACTTCAAGGCTTAAATCTTCATTAGGGGAAGTTAATAATACACAAGGCTTTTGCCATGCTTTATTGACGATAAAGGAATGATCGTAACCTTTTGTTACCACTTGATCGCCTTGTTGGAAATCTTTTACGATTGGTTTTGCAACACGAAAATCAAAGCTAGTATTCACCACATGCTTAAGTGGTGAATTTGGGATGCCTTCGCCATCAACCGGTAAATAGAAATCCGTATTAAGGCGTAATGTATGATTTCTCACATCACTACCCTGCTCAGCATTTTCCAAATTGAAATAAGCGTGGTTAGTTAAGTTAAGTGCGGTATCTTTATCGCTTTCTGCTTCATATTCAATTTTTACGCTATTTTCATCGGTTAATGTATAAATCACATTGACTTGTACATTACCTTCAAAACCTTGATCACCATCGGGAGACACTAGGGAGAAACGCACAAAATTCTGACCGCACTCTTCCACTTTCCAACGACGTTTATCAAAGCCTTCATTACCACCATGTAATTGATGTTTGCCTTGATTCGCAACCAGCTGAATTATTCGCTCACCTAATTCAAATTTGGCGTTAGCAATACGGTTCGCATAACGTCCTACGCTTGCGCCCAAATAAGCAGTTTGATGAGGATAATCCTCCACTTTGCAGCCAAGTAACACTTCTCGCAACTCACCATTCACAGGGACTTTACAAGAAAGCCAAGTGGCTCCCCAATCCATAAATTGCACAGTCATGCCATTTGAATTGGTGAGTTGAACAAGTTGATAAGGCTGTCCATCTGGTGCATTGAACGCCGTTTTTTCTAGCATAGACTCACTCCTTGTGAGGCTGTGCAGACGTAGAAATCTTCTTTTAAACCCGTTTGTTTCTCATAATTATCGGCAATAATTTTACGCACTTCTTCAACTTTATCATGAGGAGCAAGGGCAACAATGCAACCACCAAAACCACCGCCTGTCATTCTCGTACCACCGGTTTTACCAATCACTAATTGAGCAAGTTCAACAAGATAATCGATTTGCGGCACGGTAATCTCGAAATCATCGCGCATTGATTCGTGAGATTGTCCCATTAATTCACCTAATTTTGTTAAATCGTTATGTTTTAATGCTTCAACCGCATCAAGTACACGTTGGTTCTCAGTCACCACATGGCGTGCACGTTTAGCCACTAAAGAATTAAGTGCGGTCAATTCTGCTTCTCTTTTTTGGAATTCTTCTACTGATACATCACGTAACGCTTTTACGCCAAAGAATTCTGCAGCTTTTTCACATTGCCAACGGCGTGTATTGTATTCACCTGTCACCAAATCATGCGGTACATTTGAGTTCACAATAATAACAGCGACATCTTTCGGCACAGGCGTTGGCAGTGTTTCTAAGCTACGGCAATCAATCATTAAGAGATGATCTTTTTGTCCTAAAGCGGAAATTAATTGATCCATGTTCCCGCAATTTGCGCCAACAAATTTGTTTTCAGCTTTTTGACCAATTAAAGCAATCTCTGTATGTGTTAAAGGTAAATCACTGAGTTGTTGGCAGAACTTACCCGTCGCTACTTCAAGAGCAGCAGAAGAACTCAAACCAGAAGAATGTGGTACATTTCCGGAAATCACCAAATCAGCACCTTGTTTAAATTGAGGGCAACGTTCTTGAATAAATTTCACGACACCACGCACATAATTCGCCCATTTTTGCTCACTTTGAGGGAAATCTTCATCAAGAGAAAAGGTATCCTCAAGATCAAGATCTGCAGCATAAACATTCCAAATATGATCAGCACGTTTTGATCCTGCAATAGCTGTACCATAATTGATCGCACAAGGCATTACAAAGCCATCATTGTAGTCGGTATGTTCGCCGATAATGTTCACACGACCTGGTGCATATACGGTCAGTTCAGGTTGCTTATTATATTTTTGCGTAAAAATGTGTTGGGATTTTTGGACTGGAGTCATATTATTTCCTTTATCTTTCACACTCCCTCTTAATTCAAGAGGGAAAGGATTTCTTAACGTTCTTTATAGTGTACTTCGCTTAACGCTCGTAATCTTTCTGCCGCTTGTTCAGCGGTGAGGTCACGTTGGCTTTCACCTAGCATTTCATAGCCCACCATAAATTTGCGAACCGTAGCAGAACGCAACAACGGTGGATAAAAATGTGCATGAAGTTGCCAATGTTCGTTATCTTCACCATTAAATGGTGCTGCATGGAAGCCCATCGAATAAGGGAAAGATGTTTCAAATAAGTTATCGTATTTTGTTGCCAGTTTTTTCAATATCACGGCAAGATCTTTAGCTTGAGCTTCAGTTAATTCTGTTAAGCGTTTTACATGCACTTTAGGCAACAACAAGGTCTCAAATGGCCACACCGCCCAATAAGGCACCACCGCAACCCAATGCTCGGTTTCCACCACAATACGTTCTTTTTTCTCTAATTCTTTTTGAACGTAATCCACTAAAAGTACCGAACCGTGTTTTTCATAATAATTTCGTTGAGCAACATCTTCACGTGCAACTTCATTCGGTAAAAAGCTATTTGCCCAAATTTGTCCGTGCGGATGCGGATTGGAACATCCCATTGCCGCGCCTTTATTTTCGAAAATCTGTACCCACTGATATTTTTGACCCAGTTCACGCAATTGTTCTTGCCACACTTTAATCACTTCTTCAATTTCAAGTGCGGTCAATAACGGCAAGGTTTTACTGTGATCTGGCGAAAAACAAATAACTCGACTTTCACCACGAGCTTGGCTCATTTGGAAAAGAGGATCGGCTGATTGCTCTGGTGCTGGTGTATCTTCTAATAAAGCTGAGAAATCATTTTTGAATACATAAGGTTTATGGTAATCCGGATTAGGTTCGCCCGTGATACGCTTATTACGCGGGCAAAGATAACAATTTGGATCGTGGCTTGGCTTTTGTTCCTCACTCACTTTTTCTTGTTGTCCCTGCCATGGACGTTTAGCACGATGTGGCGAGACTAAAACCCATTGGTCAATTAACGGATTATAACGACGATGCGGATGATCTGTCGGTTCAAATACGGTTTCGCTCATACTTTTGCTCCAAAATGTAAACGATTACAAAAAATTTTCTCATAAGATAACAAATTAAAAAAAATAAACTGTGATCATTATCACAAAATCAGGAAATAAGCCACTCATCCAATCAGTTTTTTGTGACGAATGTAGCATTTTTGAAAGTAACCGCTTTCAATTTTATTCAAATTTACTATGATAATTGCTATGAAAAAATGAATGAGAGCCCTGTTATGCCTACAATTCGAGATGTTGCTGAATTAGCTTGCGTGTCGGTTGCCACTGTTTCCCGGGTGATTAATCGCTCCCCATCTGTGAGTGAAAAAACCCGTTACTCGGTACAACGCGCGATGGAAGTCTTAAATTATCAACCCAATGCAAACGCACAAGCTTTGGCCGTGCAAAATACCGATACCATTGGCGTGGTGGTTACCGATGTAACGGATCCGTTCTTTGCTATCTTGGTTAAATCGGTTGATAAAGTCGCTGAAGAGCATCAAAAAACGATTTTGATCGGCATTGGATACCATCATGCAGAAAAAGAGCGTGAAGCCATTGATACCTTGCTACGCAAGCGTTGTAGCTGTCTGGTCGTTCATTCCAAAGCCCTTTCTGAGGAAGAGTTACAGCATTATTTAGAAAATGTACCCGGTATGGTGATAATTAACCGTGTGATTGCGGGCTATGAAAATCGTTGCGTCAGCCTTGATAACTGCCAAGGTACCTATCTTGCCACTGAAATGCTGATTCGTTACGGCCATAAGCACATCGCCTATATTGGTTCCAATCACGGTATTTTAGATGAAACAGAACGTAAGGAAGGCTACTTAGAGGCCTTAGAAGCACATAACTTCCCCATTGTAGAGCAAGCCATTGTGCATAATTCACCTGATTTTGAAGGCGGTGAAAAGGCCATGATTGATTTATTGAGCTACAACTCCAATTTAACCGCTGTGGTAGCTTATAACGACACGATGGCAGCGGGGGCAATTTCCGTTTTAAATGAAAAAAATATCAAAGTCCCGAAACAATTTTCCATTGTGGGATTTGATGATATGCCGATTGCTCGATATTTAATCCCAAAACTCACTACAATTAGATATCCAATTGATTTAATGGCAAATTATGCGGCAAAACTAGCGTTAAGTTTAGTCGATTCGTCTATTGTCACACCGACTGTTGTTCAATTTAATCCAACATTAGTGAGACGTTTTTCCGTAGAAAATGCAATAAAACCGTGATGGAGATCACAAATTTAAACATTGCTATGTAATCGTTTTCATTTATGTGAGTTTGATCACAGATTAACAGTTTTGATTTCGTTATGATGCATTCAGTTGCAATAGATGTACGCAACATTCCTCTATTTGATATATAAAAAATCAACAATAAAATCTCTTTCTCTACATAGGAGCGTTTTTATGAAAAAAACAGCAGTATTAAGTGCAGTCGCTTTAGCAATCGGTTTAGGTTCAGCAACTTCAGGTTTCGCAGCCGATAACCGTATTGGTGTTACCATTTATAAATATGATGACAACTTCATGTCATTAATGCGTAAAGAAATCGATAAAGAAGCGAAAGCGCTTGGCGGCATTGAGTTATTAATGAATGACTCTCAAAATGCACAATCTATTCAAAATGACCAAGTAGATGGTTTGCTTTCTAAAGGTGTAAAAGCTTTAGCGATTAACTTAGTAGACCCAGCAGCAGCTTCAACTGTTATCAAGAAAGCTAAACAAGATGACATTCCTGTTGTTTTCTTCAATAAAGATCCAGGTGCTAAAGCAATTGGTAGCTACGATCACGCTTACTATGTTGGTACAGACCCGAAAGAATCTGGTTTAATCCAAGGTGATTTAATTGCGAAACAATGGAAAGCAATGCCTGCCTTAGACTTAAACAAAGACGGGAAAATCCAATATGTATTATTAAAAGGTGAACCAGGCCACCCAGATGCTGAAGCACGTACTAAATATGTGATTGAGCAATTAAATGCTAAAGGTATTCCTACCGAACAATTATTTATTGATACCGGTATGTGGGATGCAGCAATGGCAAAAGATAAAGTGGATGCATGGTTATCTAGCTCTAAAGCGAACGAAATTGAAATGATTATTTCAAACAATGACGGTATGGCATTAGGTGCATTAGAAGCAACCAAAGCACACGGTAAAAAATTACCAATCTTTGGTGTAGATGCATTACCAGAAGTACTTCAATTAATTAAGAAAGGCGAAATTGCTGGTACTGTGTTAAACGATGGCGTTAACCAAGGTAAAGCAGTTGTTCAACTTTCTGCAAACCTTGCTAACGGTAAAGCAGCAACAGAAGGTACACAATGGAAATTAGAAAACCGTGTGGTACGTATCCCTTATGTTGGTGTAGATAAAGATAACCTAAGTGAATTCTTAAAATAAGAAAATCGATTGCTTTTCTTTAATTTTAGGGGGAAAGGAAACCCAAATTCCCTTTCCCCTTTTTTGATGAGGTTGGATATGACAACTCAAACCCAAGACAGTGATGTACTACTGACAATGACGGATGTCAGTAAGTCTTTCCCCGGTGTAAAAGCCCTTGATCACGCCAATCTAACAGTTCGTTCTCACTCTGTTCATGCCTTAATGGGCGAAAACGGGGCGGGTAAATCGACATTATTAAAATGCCTCTTCGGAATTTATGCAAAAGACGAAGGTGAAATTTTATTCTTAGGCAAACCTGTTGATTTTAAAACATCAAAAGAAGCCCTTGAAAATGGGATTTCAATGGTTCACCAAGAACTTAACTTGGTGCGTCAAACTAGTGTAATGGATAACTTATGGTTGGGTCGCTACCCACTTAAAGGTCCTTTTGTGGATCACGCCAAAATGTATCGTGATACCAAAGCTATTTTCGATGAATTGGATATTGATGTTGATCCAAGAGAAAAAGTGGCCAAACTTTCTGTTTCACAAATGCAGATGATCGAAATTGCGAAAGCGTTCTCGTATAACGCTAAAATCGTAATTATGGATGAGCCAACATCCTCGCTTTCAGAAAAAGAAGTGGAACATCTTTTCAAAATTATTCAAAAATTAAAAGATCGCGGTTGTGGCATTATCTATATTTCACACAAAATGGATGAAATCTTCAAAATTTGTGATGAAATCACCATTCTTCGTGATGGTAAATGGATCAATACCGTTCAAGTTAAAGGCACCACTATGGAAGAAATTGTTTCAATGATGGTTGGCCGTGAATTAACACAACGTTTCCCTGAAAAAACTAACGTACCAAAAGAAATCACGCTTGAAGTGGAACATTTAACTGCGGTGAATCAACCTTCCATTCAAGATGTTTCCTTTAATTTACGCAAAGGTGAAATTTTAGGTATTGCAGGCCTTGTTGGTGCAAAACGAACCGATATTGTGGAAGCCATTTTTGGTGTACGCGAATTAAAAGAAGGGACGATCAAACTCAACGGAAAAATCGTGAAAAATCATACCGCACTTGAGGCGATTAACCACGGTTTTGCTTTGGTGACTGAGGAACGTCGTTCAACCGGGATTTATTCAAACCTAAGCATTGAATTTAACTCTTTGATTTCAAATATGAAATCTTACCTCACTCCATGGAAATTGCTCAGCAACAAAAAAATGGCGAGCGATACACAATGGGTGATTGATGCGATGAACGTGAAAACACCTTCTCACAAAACAACGATTGGATCGCTTTCTGGTGGTAATCAACAAAAAGTCATTATCGGCCGTTGGCTTTTAACCCAACCAGATATCTTAATGCTCGACGAACCAACTCGTGGTATTGATATTGGGGCAAAATTTGAAATTTATCAGCTCATTCAAGAACTCGCTAAAAAAGATAAAGGCATCATTATGATTTCATCAGAAATGCCGGAACTATTAGGCGTAACAGACCGAATTTTGGTCATGAGTAATGGTCGTGTTGCCGGCATCGTTGAAACGGCAAAAACGTCTCAAGAAGAAATTTTGCAACTTGCCGCAAAATATTTATAAATCATAAAGGAACAAATTATGAGTGCCTTACCAAAAAATAAATCATTCGATTTCTTAAAACAAAATGCGATTTATTTTGTGTTGTTGATTTTACTTGGCATCATCATCGCACAAGATCCAACATTCTTGAATGTTCGCAACTTTAGTAACATTTTAACTCAATCATCCGTCCGCCTCATTATCGCCCTTGGTGTTGCAGGCTTGCTTATTACTCAAGGTACCGACTTATCAGCCGGTCGCCAAGTCGGTTTAGCCGCGGTTATTTCTGCGACTCTCTTGCAGTCAATGGAAAACATGAACCGCGTGTTCCCGGATTTAGGTGAGATTCCTATTCCAGTGGTTATCCTGACTGTTTGTGCGGTAGGTGCTGTAATCGGCTTAGTAAATGGTTTGGTTATCGCTTATCTCAATGTAACCCCGTTCATTGCAACAATGGGTACCATGATCATTGTTTACGGTTTTAACTCACTTTATTATGATGGCGTAGGTGGCTCACCAATTGCAGGCTTCAGTGAATCTTTCTCTAACTTCGCACAAGGCTTCTTCAGACTTGGTTCGTTCAAATTATCCTACATCACTATTTATGCCGCAATTTGTGCATTCTTAGTTTGGGTGATGTGGAATAAAACACGCTTTGGTAAAAATATCTTTGCTATCGGTGGTAACCCTGAAGCAGCAAAAGTATCTGGCGTAAACGTAGCGCGTAACCTTGTTGTGATTTACATGATTGCAGGTATGTTCTATGCATTCGGTGGTATGTTAGAAGCAGGTCGTATCGGTAGTGCTACCAACAACCTTGGTTTTATGTATGAATTAGATGCGATTGCTGCTTGCGTAGTAGGTGGTGTATCTTTCGCTGGTGGTGTGGGTACTGTTATCGGTGTAATCACGGGTGTTATCATCTTCACCGTTATTAACTACGGTTTAACTTACATCGGTGTAAACCCTTACTGGCAATATATCATTAAAGGTAGCATTATCATCCTCGCGGTTGCTATCGACTCCTTAAAATACGCGAAGAAAAAATAATTAAAAACAACAATAAAAATAACCGCACTTTAGCAATAAAGTGCGGTTTTATTTTGAGGTAAATTCTCAAAACAAAAAAGCGAGTCTCTCTGCTCGCTTTTTTAATCGAATCGATTACTTGTATTCATCTAACCATTTCAATAAAATCGCTTCAAGAATACTCTCGTTAGATTTCATTGGATCATCATCAAAACCGTCTAGTTCACAAATCCACTTATGCAAATCCGTGAAACGTACCGTTTTAGGATCTAAATCTGGATTACGATCATAAAGCTCTTCTGCAATAAGTTGTGCATCAGTCCATTTCATTAGTGAGCCGCCTCATTCGCATGGTTAATATTATATTTAGGGATTTCCACCACTAAATCTTCATCACCCACGACACATTGGCAAGAAAGGCGGCTATCCATTTCTAAACCCCATGCTTTATCTAACATATCTTCTTCTTGATCGCTGGCTTCATTCAATGAATCAAACCCTTCACGAATAACCACATGGCACGTTGTACAAGCACAAGAACCATCGCAAGCATGATGAATTTCTACGCCAGCATTATGTGCCACTTCTAATAAGTTGTCGCCTGCTGCTGCATCAACCACCATACCCTCTGGACAGAATTCTTCATTCGGTAAAAAAATCACTTTTGGCATATTACTTTCCTCAATATAAAAAACTCGTTAATTTATAACCGCACTTTATTGCTCAATATCTGATACAGATTTACCTGTCAGCGCTTGATTAATGGATTTATTCATTCGTCTTGCCGCAAATTCTTGAGTCGCGATATCAAGGGCTTTGATTCCCTGAACGATAGCATGACGATCTGTACCTTCTTTTACATCCATTAATTGTTTCAATGCATTTTCAATTTGGCGGAATTCAGCTTCGGTTAATAAGTCTGCCCCATCTTGCTGTAAGGCCACAATCACGCTTTCAATTACACGATCAGCCTCAACACGTTGCTCGGCTAATTCACGTGCTTGCATATCATCTTGTGCATTATCAAAAGAAGCTTTAATCATTGCCGTTACTTCTTCATCCGTTAAACCATAAGAAGGCTTAATTTGAATCGATGCTTGAACTTTTGTGGATTTTTCCATGGCAGTCACACTTAATAAGCCATCTGCATCCACTTGATAAGTCACTCGAATATGAGCCGCGCCTGCCACCATTGGCGGAATACCGCGCAATGTAAAACGACCTAAAGAACGGCAATCATCCACCAACTCTCGTTCACCTTGTACCACATGTACAGTCATTGCAGTTTGACCATCTTTAAAGGTAGTAAATTCTTGCGCGAGAGCCACTGGAATCGTGGTGTTACGTGGAATAATTTTCTCCACTAAACCACCCATGGTTTCAATACCTAAAGAAAGTGGCACAACATCGAGTAACAACATATCGCTGTCATTTTTGTTGCCCACTAAAATATCTGCTTGGATAGCCGCACCTAAGGCAACTACTTTATCTGGGTCGATAGAGGTTAATGGTGTTTTACCGAAGAATTCACCCACTTGTTCACGTACGTAAGGCACGCGAGTTGAGCCTCCAACCATAATCACTTCCTGTACGTCTTCAGCTTCAACATGCGCATCTTTCAATGCTCGACGGCAGGTTAATAAAGAACGTTTTACCAATGAGTGGATTAATTCATTGAATTGCTCACGACTTAACTCACCTTCAAATCCGCGCCAAGAAATGACCGCACTTTGTGCACTTGTTAAGGCAATTTTAGTTTGTGTGGCTAAACTTAAAAGTTCACGTTGCTCATTCACATTTTGTGATTGAATACCCGCTTGTTCAATAATCCAATCGGCAATTAAATGGTCAAAATCATCACCACCTAAAGCAGTATCCCCACCTGTTGCTAAGACTTCAAATACGCCTTTAGACAAGCGTAAAATTGAGATATCAAAGGTACCGCCCCCTAAGTCATAAACAGCAATGACACCTTCTTTTCCGCTATCTAAGCCATAAGCCACTGCTGCAGCAGTGGGTTCATTTAATAAACGTAATACATTTAACCCTGCAAGACGTGCTGCATCTTTCGTACTTTGGCGTTGAGCATCATCAAAATAAGCAGGTACGGTAATCACCACGCCAGAAAGCTCACCTGCAAGTCGTTGTTCTGTAATATGATTTAAACGAGATAAAATATCCGCAGAGACTTCGATTGGGCTTTTTTTACCTTGATGTGTCACCAATAATGGCAACCCATTTTCACTTGCCACAAATTCATAGGGTAAATTGGTATAACGAGATTGCACATCATCAAGGCTACGTCCAATCAGACGTTTCACAGAAATAATCGTATTTTTAGGATCAATTGCAGCTTTTGCGAATGCTTCTGTACCAACAAGTTTTTCATTTTCACCATAGTAAACGACTGAAGGCACAAGGCTTCTGTCTTGTTCATCATTCAAAATGGTGGCTTGACCGCTACGCACTGCGGCAACTAAAGAGTTTGTTGTACCTAAATCAATCCCTACCGCAAGACGATGTTGATGTGGTGCAGCCGTTTGTCCTGGCTCTGCAATTTGGAGTAATGCCATATCTCTTTTTATCTCTAATAATTAATTCGTTAAGGGCTCGTTATGCCACTGAATAAGCTTGTGCAAATTTATCTTGTTCGGTGAAACTTGCGTTGTAATGGGTTTCAATGTTGACTTCGCGTCGTTCACGCTGATTAATATCAGTCGTCTTATCTTCTGAAAGCTCGGGTGTAAAAACAATCATGTGATTACCATCGAGTTGTTTTACATCTTCTTGCCAATTTTGCCAAAATAGATTTTGGTAAAATGCTTCAATGTCACTATTTAATGCCCAAGCTAAGAAATCCGTATAGGTAAAATTTAAATCATGCCAAGTTAAATCTTTTGGCGAAAAATAATAAATCTTACCAATATTAGAACCTAAAGAGCCACCATTTAAAGCAAAATAACCACCAATGACATCGTCCGCAACAAGCAAATATTTTGGTTTATCACCTGATTGATTAAAGGATTTGCTGAAATTCCAGTCCATTAATCCACGTGGTAATTTAAAACTGCCTGACCCCAATATACGCAACCAACCATGATGGATTAAAATGCCGCCAGTTTCATAAATGACCGCTCCCATTGGAGAAGAAGTAGGCATTTGCATGGTGAAAAGCTCACGTTCTGCACTAGATTGATCTTTTTTAATCACATCACAATGATTACGAGCATGCTCAATCCATTGGGAAATGGTTCCCCAAGCAGATTTTGAGAAATCAGTCAGTTGTTCTAAAGTTTGCATAATCGAGTTTCATTAGTATGAGGGCAATTACCCATTTATCAATAGCGAAAAGGGCGTAATAAACGCCCTCAAGATTATAATTCAAATAGACGTTCTTCTACTTGGCTAATTTCATCCGCCAATTTTTTTAGAAAACGTAATTTATCACAGAACTGTGCAGCAGTTGACCATTGTTGCTCATTTAGTTGTTCTTCAAGTGCGGTCAATATTTCTTTTGTTTCTTTTTTAACGCGTTTCGCAAAGGATTCTAATGCATTTTCATCCTGGCTTTGCTCAATATTTTCGAGTTCTTCTCGCCATTCTAATTGCTGCATTAGGAATGCCATATCTTGTGTGCTCTTTTGTTCTAAATCCTGTGCTTCTCCCGTATTTAATGCAATAATTGCTTCCGAACGTAAAATTGGGTCTTTCAAGGTTTTTAATGCATCATTAACTTCTGTTGATTTTTGCATTGCAATGCGTTGTTCTTGTGCATCTGCCGTAACAAAATTATCCGGATGCAAACTCTTTTGAAGCACTAAATAGCGTTCAGACAAAAGCGATTGATCAACATTGAAAGCAACGGGCAAATCAAAAATAGCAAAAGGATTTGTCATCTTTATTCCTTAAACATGGAAACTTTCACCACATCCACATGATTCTTTCACATTTGGATTGTTATATTTAAAGCCTTCGTTCAAGCCTTCTTTGACATAATCTAGCTCAATGCCATCTAAATAAACCAAGCTTTTTGGATCGACTATGACTTTCACGCCATGCTGCTCAAAAACAAGATCGTCATCATTGAGCACATCAACGAATTCAAGCACATAGCCTAAACCCGAACAACCTGATGTTTTCACACCTAAGCGTAAACCGATGCCTTTTCCACGATTTTCAAGAAAAGTACAAACTCGTTGTGCCGCTTTTTCAGTGAGTGTTATAGACATATTCTGATCCTTAAATTGATAAAGTGCGGTCATTTTCAACCGCACTTTGATTACTTACCTTGTTTATTTTTATAGTCAGCAATGGCGGCTTTAATTGCATCTTCTGCTAAAATTGAGCAGTGAACTTTTACCGGTGGTAATTCAAGTTCTTCCGCAATTTGACTGTTTTTGATTGCACCTGCTTCATCTAAAGATTTGCCTTTTACCCATTCAGTAATTAAAGAGCTAGAAGCAATCGCAGAACCACAACCATAAGTTTTGAATTTTGCATCTTCAATAATGCCGCTGTCATTTACTTTGATTTGTAACTGCATAACGTCACCACAAGCTGGAGCGCCCACCATGCCGGTTCCCACAGAATTATCTTTTTTGTCCATTGAACCAACATTCCGTGGATTTTCGTAATGATCGATAACTTTTTCGCTGTATGCCATATTATGTTCCTTTCCTAAATAAGTTGCTATCAGGCGGTCAAGCCGCCTTGAAAATTAGTGGGCAGCCCACTCAATAGTGTTTAAATCAATGCCTTCTTTGAACATATCCCAAAGTGGCGATAATTCACGAAGTTTCGCTACTGCACCATGCATTAAATTAATGGTGTAATCAATTTCTTCTTCAGTAGTCCAACGACCAAGCGTGAAACGAATTGAGCTATGTGCTAATTCATCATTACGACCTAATGCACGTAATACATAAGATGGCTCTAAACTTGCAGACGTACAAGCGGAACCTGAAGATACTGCAATATCACGTAATGCCATCATTAACGACTCACCTTCAACATAGTTAAAGCTGATGTTCAAATTATTCGCTACGCGGTGTTCCATTGAACCATTTACATAGGTTTCTTCAATCTCTTTAAGACCATTGTATAAACGATCGCGCAATGCTCGGATACGTGGCATTTCAGTATCCATTTCTTCTTTTGCAATGCGATATGCTTCACCCATACCAACGATTTGGTGTACCGGTAATGTACCTGAACGCATACCACGTTCGTGGCCACCACCATGGATAATCGCTTCTAAACGAACGCGAGGTTTACGACAAACATATAATGCCCCGATACCTTTGGGTCCGTACAATTTGTGACTAGACATTGACATCAAATCAACCGGTAATTCAGCAAGATTAATTTCTACTTTACCGACACTTTGTGTTGCATCTACGTGGAAAATGGTTTTGTTTGAACGGCAAAGCTCACCAATTGCTTTAATATCTTGAATCACGCCAATCTCATTATTTACATGCATAATTGACACAACAATTGTGTCTGGACGCAATGCTGCTTTAAATTTCTCAAGATCAATTAAACCATCTTCTTCTGGATCTAAATAGGTGACTTCAAAGCCTTCACGCTCTAATTGACGGCAAGTATCCAATACAGCCTTATGTTCAGTTTTGCAGGTGATAATGTGCTTACCTTTTGTTTGATAAAAGTGCGCCGCACCTTTAATTGCAAGGTTATCTGCTTCTGTTGCGCCAGAAGTAAACACGATCTCACGTGAGTCTGCGCCAATCAAATCCGCAATTTGATTACGTGCAATATCAACCGCTTCTTCAGCTTGCCAGCCAAATTTATGTGAACGAGATGCTGGATTACCGAATACACCATCAATGGTTAAATATTCCATCATTTTTTGAGCTACACGTTCATCCACTGGACATGTTGCTGCATAATCTAAATAAATTGGTAATTTCATTTTCACTCCTAAATAACTACCAAAAATGCCATCATTCTGACCGCACTTTGATCTACTTTCCTATTATTGGTTAACGACAACCAAATCATCAAAATCTTTGTGAGCTTTATGTTTTCCTGATTTTTTCTCCACAAGCTCGGCTAATGTAATCTCATCTAAAAAATCAGAAATACGATCACTTAAATCTTGCCATAAAGTATGAGTTAAACATTCAACCCCACCTTTACAATTTCCCTTTCCAAGGCATCTTGTAACATTAATGTTCTCATTTACGGCAGAGATCACCATACCGATAGAAATTTGATCAGTTGGTAAAGCTAAACGATAGCCACCACCCGGACCTCGAACACTTTTTACTAATCCACCACGACGCAATTTTGCAAATAATTGCTCAAGATAAGAAAGTGAAATATTTTGACGTTCTGAGATATCCGCTAAACAAACTGGAGCTGTCCCCGCATGTAATGCGATATCTAAAATTGCGGTAACCGCATATCGCCCTTTAGATGTAAGTTTCATAAAGCATCCCTATTAATCGCCGTTTGGATAGTTTACATATCTGACTATGATAGTCAATTTTAGTCTTTTTGCAGATTAAGGCGTTTTTCGACCGCACTTAACATTCCTCGCAAAATATTTAATTCATTTTTTTCTAGAGAAGAACGGTTATAAAGTCGTCTTAACTTTTGTATAACCCCTTGATTTTGAATAAAACCAAGAGACTGATACACCTGTTCCGTATGAGCAAAAAAATACTCCATTTCTTGTGCTGTTGGATAGATATTTTCTATTGTTGAAAGTGCAGTTTCCGTTCTATTTTTCACTAAAAATGCAATTCGAATTTCATAACTTACCAACTGCACTGCCATCGCTAAATTTAGCGAAGAATATTCAGGATTCGCAGGGATATTTAAATGATAATGACATTTAAGTAATTCTTCATTTGTGAGCCCAACACGCTCACGACCGAACACGATTGCCACTTGGCCTTGATGTGCACTGACTTTCTCCGCACATTCTCTTGGCTCAATCAACGTACTCTGTAAATGGCGTAATCTCGCGCTGGTCCCAATTACTAATGAGCAATCTTCTATTGCTTGTTCAAAAGTATCAACAATGTGGGCATTACGCACAACATCATCAGCGCCTGCAGCTAATGCAATAGATTGCTCATCCACCGATTTTGGCGAGACCAAATAAAGGTTGGATAATCCCATTGTTTTCATCGCACGCGAGGCTGAACCGATGTTCCCGCTATGTGATGTTTCAACCAAAACAATTCGAATATTTTGTAACATTTTATGCCCGACTTAACTTTGTGGATATTCTACCATAATAACCGCTAAATATAGTCAAGAATTTTGAAAATATTTTACTTTTTTGTAAATTTATTAACAAACAGGAGAAATAAGATGTTGAGTGGTGGGCTGTGAGAGGCTCGAACTCTCGACCGACGGATTAAGAGTCCGCTGCTCTACCAACTGAGCTAACAACCCAACCGGTTAAATAATGATCTGTAAAATAGATGGTGGGTCGTGAAGGATTCGAACCTTCGACCAACGGATTAAAAGTCCGCTGCTCTACCGACTGAGCTAACGACCCATTTAGGAATTCTTCGAAATAAAAGTGGTGGGTCGTGAAGGATTCGAACCTTCGACCAACGGATTAAAAGTCCGCTGCTCTACCGACTGAGCTAACGACCCACATCATTTCGTAACAGGTGCGTATATTACCGATTTTATTTTCTGACGCAAGAAAAATCTGAAGAAATTGTGTTAATTGCGCGAATACTCGTCAATTTGTACCAATATCTTAGAACAAATAAAAAAGGAGAGTATTTCTACTCTCCCTTTTTCTAAGAATCAAAATTCTCTAGAAATTAGTATGCTAACACTGCACGACGGTTTTTAGAGTATGCTGCTTCATCGTGACCTAACACTGCCGGTTTTTCTTCACCGTAAGAAACAGTTGATACTTTACCAGCGTCAACACCTTTACCAGCTAAGAAACCTTTAACTGCGTCAGCACGACGTTGACCTAAAGCGATGTTGTACTCTGGAGTACCACGTTCGTCAGTGTTACCTTCAACAACCACTTTAGAAGCTGGAGTTGCATTTAAGTATGCAGCGTGAGCATCTAAGATTTGAACATATTCACCTTCGATGTTGAATTTGTCGAAACCGAAGTAAACGGTGTTATAACGTTGTTGAAGATCTTCAACAGAGTAACCACCGAAAGTTTGACCGTTGTTAGCACCGTTGCCTGCTGCATCGTTGTTTGATGAGCTACATGCTGCTAATGCAGCTACTGAACCAGCAACTAATAATGATTTAACAAATTTGTTCATTAGATTTCTCCTCAATGAGTTTTTTATTTAGTCAAGTATGGAGACCAAGCTGGAAATTTCACTTGGCCATTACTTCCTGGAAGACTCGCTTTAAAGCGACCATCTGCAGAAACCAATTGTAACACCTTTCCTAGCCCTTGTGTAGAGCTGTAAATAATCATGATACCGTTAGGAGAAATACTTGGGCTTTCACCTAAGAAAGATGTACTTAATACTTCAGAGCTACCGCTGGTGAGATCTTGTTTTACCACGTTATTATTACCGTTGATCATTACAAGTGTTTTACCATCACTACTGATTTGCGCACTACCACGACCGCCAACTGGTGATGCACCACCACCGCTTGCACTCATTCGATAAACTTGTGGTGAACCACCTCTATCTGAAGTAAAGAGAATTGAGCTACCATCTGGAGACCATGATGGTTCCGTATTATTACCCGCACCGCGAGTTAATTGAGTAGGGGTACCGCCATTTGAGCCCATTACATAGATGTTTAATAAACCATCTTGTGAAGAAGCAAATGCGAGTTTTGAACCGTCTGGAGAGAATGCTGGCGCACCATTATGCCCTGGGAAAGAAGCTACTACTTTACGAGAACCTGAACCTAAGTCTTGTACAACAAGTTGTGATTTTTTGTTCTCAAAAGATACATACGCTAAACGTTTACCATCTGGAGACCAAGCTGGAGACATAATTGGTTGTGAGCTACGATTAACGATAAATTGGTTATAACCATCATAATCAGCGACACGAACTTCATAAGGTTGTGAGCCACCATTTTTTTGCACCACGTAAGCGATACGTGTTCTGAATGCACCACGAATACCAGTTAATTTTTCAAATACTTCATCACTCACGGTATGTGCACCATAACGTAACCATTTATTTGTTACTGTATAGCTATTTTGCGCAAGTACCGCACCTAGTGTACCTGATGCACCTACAGTATCAACTAATTGGTAAGAAATGTTATAACCGCTACCCGTTGAAGTCACTTGACCTACAACAACAGCATCAATACCTAAAGCTGTCCAAGCTTCTGGTTTCACTTCAGCTGCAGTTGTTGGTTGTTGTGGCATTTGGCTTACTGGAATTGGGTTAAATTTACCACTATTACGTAAGTCATCTGCAACAATTTGACCAATATTTTCAGGTGCAGAACCTGCGAAAGGAACAACTGCGATAGGACGAGCGCCATCAACACCTTCATCAATCACAATTCGAACTTCATCTTCTGCCATTGTTGTGCTTGCAAACGCAAACATCACCACAAATAGCCCCATAACACGTTTGATCAATTTCATTTAATCACCTTATTTTAACGTTGTTACTTTCCTAAAACCAATTATCGAGCATTGATATCAAAGTCGATAGTCGGCGCTTTATATTTTTCATAAATAGCATCAGATGGTGCTGCTGGAACTTTTTTCGTTCTAGCTACCGCACTTAATGCTGCAGTACAAATATCATCTGGTCCAGAAACGCGCTGGTAGCCTAAAATCGTACCATCTCTACCGAGCTGAATTTTAATGCTACAAACTTTACCGGCAAAACTTGGATCTTTTAAGAAACGGCGTTGAATTTCACGCTTAATCACACCAGCATATTGGTCACCGACCTTGCCACCGTCTCCAGCCCCAAGTCCCGCACCACTACCTTGTGTACCGCCTTTATTCGCATTACCACCTTTAGATGCGCTACCACCACCGATGTCACCACCGTTCATGAAATCATCTAAAGCTGCTTGATCCGCTTTACGTTTTGCTGCATCTGCTTTGGCTTTCGCATCAGCCTTCGCTTTAGCTTCTGCATCCGCTTTAGCTTTTGCTTCTGCCTTGGCTTTTGCTTCAGCCTCTGCTTTCGCTTTGGCATCAGCCTCGGCTTTCGCTTTCGCCTTAGCATCTGCTTCTGCTTTCGCTTTCGCATCGGCTTCTGCCTTGGCCTTCGCTTTTGCTTCAGCATCGGCTTTCGCTTTCGCCTCAGCCTTGGCTTTAGCATCTGCTTCTGCTTTTTCTTTCGCTTTTTGAGCTTCAGCTTGTGCCTTCGCTTTTGCCTCTTCTTCAGCCTGTTTAGCTGCTGCAGCTAAACGTTTTGCCTCGGCTTCCGCTTTCAACTTCGCTGCCTCTGCAGCTTGTTTTGCTTTTGCTTCTTCAGCTTGTTTCTGTTTTTCTAACGCCTCTTGACGAGCAAGTTCTTGTTGCTGTTTTTGCTTTTCAATTTCTTGCTGCTTTTGTTTTTCAAGTTCTTTTTGACGTTGAATTTCCTGCTGACGCTTAATCTCTTCTTGTTTCGCAATTTCTTGCTGATTTGGTTCAGGTTCAGGCTCTGGTTTCTTCTCTTTGACTACAGGTTCTGGTTTTTTCTGTTTATCAGTTTGACCTTTCTTCTGTTGTTGAATACGTCCCCATTCCTGTGCTGCACTGCCAGTATCGACCATCACAGCTCCCATGGCATCACCTTCACCTTCTCCACCACCCATTATTTCAACGGTTTGATAAAGAGAGCTCCAAATCAACAAACCAAACAATGCAAGGTGCATCGCAATAGAGATGACAAACTCATTTGCACGTTTTTTTCGTCGATTATTCTGCACGGTTTTACCTACTTATTCTTAAATTGGGTTGGTCATTAAACCCACAGACTTAATGCCGGCAAGATGTAGTAAATTCAGTGCTTTAATCACTTCTTCATAAGGTACATCTTTTGCTCCGCCCACTAAGAACATTGTGTTATTGTCTTTATCAAATTCTTGTTTTGATAATTGGGTTACCATTTCTTCGTTAAGGCCTTCTTGGCGTTGACCACCAATAGAAATCGAATACTGCCCTACACCCGCTACTTCTAAGATAACCGGTGTTTTATCTTCATTTGATACATTTTGACTTTGCACCGAATCAGGGAGTTCCACTTGAACGCTCTGACTGATAATCGGCGCGGTTGCCATAAAAATTAACACTAAAACTAAAAGAACATCGAGAAATGGCACGATGTTAATTTCAGATTTAATGTCTTTACGCTGACGACGAGCCATAATTTCCTCTAAAACTTCCTAAAATCCACCGCACTTTTCATCTTATTTATTAAGTGCGGTCAATTTTTTATTGATTTTTAATGGTGCGCTTTACCAAAGGCTTGACGATGTAAAATTGTGGTGAATTCATCAATGAAGTTACCATAATTTTGTTCAATCGCATTTACACGTAAGCTTAAACGGTTATACGCCATTACAGCAGGAATCGCCGCAAACAAACCGATTGCGGTTGCGATCAAGGCTTCTGCGATACCTGGAGCAACCATTTGTAATGTTGCTTGTTTCGCACCACTTAATGCCATAAATGCATGCATGATCCCCCAAACGGTACCAAATAAACCAATATATGGACTTACAGAAGCAACTGTTGCTAAGAAAGGTACACGGCTTTCAAGGGATTCCACTTCACGATTCATCGCAAGGTTCATCGCACGAGTCGTACCTTTGATAATTGCTTCTGGCGCATCTGCATTCACTTGCTTTAAGCGAGAGAATTCTTTAAAGCCAACAAAGAAAATTTGTTCGCTGCCTGTTAGTACTTCACGACGATTAGATAAACCATCATAAAGTTTATTTAAATCTTCACCAGACCAGAAACGATCTTCAAAAGTGTTCGCTTCTTTTAACGCACTCGTCAAAATACGGCTACGTTGAATGATGATTGCCCAAGAAATAATTGAGAACGAAATTAAGATCACAATTACAAGTTGAACAACGATACTCGCTTTTAGAAAAAGATCTAAAAAGTTCAATTCTGCAGTCATTGCATACTCCGAAAAGTTATTTACTTTAAAAATGCCGCTTTTAATTCTTCAGGAATTGCGACAGGTTTCATTTTGCCTAGATCAACACAGGCTACCTTAACAGTAGCCTTTGATAACACCACCGTCTCACGAACTAACCGCTGTTCAAAGAGGATTGTTGCTCCTTTCACTGCCGTCATTTCAGTTTCAACAATAAGATAATCATCCAATTTTGCCGGAATACAATAGTCAATAGAGATGGTTTTGACCACAAAAGCTAATTGTTGTTCCTGCAATAATGATTGTTGGGAAAAATTAAGCGTTCTTAAATATTCAGTTCGCGCACGTTCAAAAAAATGTAAGTAACGTGCGTGATACACTACTCCGCCAGCATCCGTGTCCTCATAATAGACACGAACCGGAAAGGTAAAACATTGGTTATTCAAAATAATGCTCAAATTATCAGCCATAACAAGCCGCTTATTTTAGAACCAGTTCATTAGATGTGCAAGATCCAAATAATAATATTTGTCTATCGTTCTTATAAAAACCAATGCTGAACAATGGCAATTATTGTAGTGAAATAACCAATAAAGGGCAAGAAAACGAGCTGCCATATTGCTCGACGAATTTCAAATCCAATCCCGTGAATCCATAAATTAATCAATCCCCAAAAGATTGCAAGAATCCAAGCAGGATGAGCGGTTCGAAGTGCGGTTGAAAATTGACTTAAATTTAAAAAGAAAGCCGCAGTTAAAAATAACGCCAAAATAAACGAAAGGGTTCGCAAGGAACCCTTATTACTTAATTGATAGAGTGAATTAATCATCATTACTCGTCAAATTTACCTGACTTTTCTTTACCAATGGTTAATTTAGCACTCACCATAACTGCAGCCAACACACCCACTACCCAAATTACGTATAACATATTGTTTCTCCTTAGTATAATGAGTTTTTGTTGTCTTCAACAAAGCTTTCATCCAAGCGACCAAACATTTTGTAGTATGACCAAATGGTGTAAAGCAATGAGATGGTAACGAATACTAATGCCAAGTAGAACATTAAGGTTAATGTTAATTCACTTGACGTTGCATCCCACATTAATAAACTTTGTTCTGGATGAGTACTTGAAGGCATTACAAATGGGAACATTGATACTGCCGCAGTAATAATCACACCAGCCATTGTTAATACAGAGAAGAAGAATGCAAAACCACAACGATTTGCTTTAGATGCAATCACATTTAATAATGCACCAACCACAGCTAATGCTGGGAATGCCCATAAAGCTGGATTTTCATTGAAGTTTTTGAACCATGCTCCTGCTTCAACTGCTACTTGTTTGCCTGAAGTTGGCGCTGATGCTGCAAAGTGATCAATCGCGCTAGTCACCACATAACCGTCTTTGAAAGAAAGCCATACACCTGCAAGTACAAAAGTAATTAATGTCACTAATGCGCCAATTTGTGTAATTGCTCTTGCACGATCACGCAATGCAGCAGTGGTTTTCATTTGTAACCAGTTCGCACCGTGAGTTACTAACATTGCAAGACTTAACACACCGCAAAGTAATGCGAATGGGTTTAATAATGCAAAGAACGAACCTGTGTAAGTTGCTTGTGAAAGCTCATTTAATTCAAATGGTACACCTTGTAATAAATTACCAAATGCTACACCGAATACTAATGCAGGTACAAAACCACCAGCAAACAAGCCCCAATCCCACACAGCACGCCATGTTGGGTTATCAATTTTCGCACGATATTCAAAACCAATTGGACGGAAGAATAACGCAGCTAACACGAGGAATAAGGCAATATAGAAGCCTGAAAACGCTACAGAATAAACAATCGGCCATGCCGCGAAGATTGCACCACCAGCAGTTAATAACCAAACTTGGTTACCATCCCAGTGTGGAGCAATAGAGTTAATCATAATACGTCTTTCTACTTCTTTCTTACCTGCTACGGGTAAAAGTGCGGTCACGCCCATATCGAATCCATCTGTTACAGAGAAACCGATAAGCAATACAACAACTAGCACCCACCAAATAATACGTAGAATTTCATAATCAAGCATAATCCATCTCCTGCTTATTTAGATGATTGCTCAAAATAGTATTTGCCGGTTTTCAATGCACTTGGACCTAAACGTGCATATTTAAACATCAAATACATTTCCGCAATGATGAAGAAGAAGTAAAGTACACAAATTAAACCGATAGAGAACCATAAGTCACCTACACTCAAGTTAGAGGCAGACACACCCACCGGTAATACTTCATAAATCGCCCATGGTTGACGACCAAATTCAGCTAAGAACCAACCAAATTCAATCGCTAAGAATGGCAATGGAATACTCCAAAGCAATGCTTTAAGTAATAAGCGAGAAGAAGTCACTTTGTTACGTAAATTCTGAACAAATGCGCCGAAAGCTAATAAGATAATTAAACCACCAGCCGCTAACATACCACGGAATGCCCAGAAGTTAGGACCTACGTTTGGAATAGTATCACGTGCTGCTTGTTTAATTTGTTCATCCGTTGCATCAACAACTTTATCTGTGTAACGTTTTAATAATAAACCGAAACCTAAATCACCTTTGACTTCATCAAATTTTGCTTTAGTTTCTGGATTTACTTGACCTGCTGATTTTTTCTCTGCTTTTAATTGCGTGAATAAATCATAAGCAACCATACCGTTACGAACACGACCTTCATTTTTTGCTTGAATATCTTTCAAACCAACAATTTCAGTGTCTAAAGAACGCGTTGCAATTAAACCACCTAAGTAAGGGATTTCAATCGCAAAATCATTTTTCATTTCAGCGGTATTTGGAATCGCAACTGGATGGAATGGCGCTGGAGCTGCATGAGTATCAAACTCAGCTTCCATTGCAGCCAATTTCACAGGTTGTGCTTTACCAATGTCATAACCTGATTCATCACCCATAACTAATACAGCAGATGCAGCAATAAAACCAAATGTTGCCGCGACAGAGAATGAACGTTTAGCAAAACCAATATCGCGACCTTTTAATAAATAGAATGCACTGATACCTAATACAAACATTGCACCGGTTGTATAACCTGCTGTTAATGTGTGTAAGAATTTACTTTGCGCAACTGGATTTAACCAAAGATCTAAGAAGCTGGTCATTTCCATACGAACGGTTTCAAAGTTGAATTCCGCCGCTACCGGATGTTGCATCCAACCATTCGCAACTAAAATCCACATCGCAGAAAGGTTTGAACCAAAGGCTACGCAGTAAGTTGCGAGTAAATGTTTACCTTTAGTTAAACGATCCCAACCGAAAAAGAATAGACCCACGAAAGTGGATTCTAAGAAGAATGCAAGTAATGCTTCGATCGCTAATGGCGCACCGAAAATATCACCTACATAGTGAGAATAATAAGACCAGTTTGTCCCGAATTGGAACTCCATGATAATACCGGTCGTTACCCCTAGAGCAAAGTTAATACCAAATAACTTACCCCAGAATTTAGTCATATCTTTATATACTTCTTTGCCCGTTTTAACATAAATGGTTTCCATGATCACAAGAACGAAAGATAAACCTAATGTTAATGGTACAAAAATGAAGTGATATAACGCAGTTAATGCAAACTGCAAGCGTGAGAGATCAACAACGTCTAACATCTCAACTCCTTGTATAAATCTACAAGATTTTCACTTTATGATTACTAGGGATAACCCCAAATAACCACCCCAAACTACTCAACAGAAATTGTTAAGAAATATTGAATTATTTACGTAATAATTGCCTTTTCTATTCTCAAAACAGAATACAGTAACCGATTACAATATAAATATTCAAAAACTTGCCATATTCTACTACTATTTATGAGGATAAAAAACAGAAAAAACCGTTATCTTGATCACATTTTTTGATATAAGTTACAAAATACCCTATTTGGCATAACTATAGCGAAATTGATCTACATCAAATCTTGCATATTTATCTCGAATGAAAAAATTTATCTCTATCACAAGGAAACTTTATTGAAAAGAAATAGACAAAATAATCACTAGACAGGGTGACAAGATTTTGTTATTTTTTAGCCCAATAATATTTGGAAAGATTTGTAGGGATTTACAATGAAAAAAATTTGTGTAATTTTGACCGCACTTTTCGGTTCTATGGCACTATCTGCCACTGCAGCACCTATTACAGAAAACAAAGCTGCTCTTCCACAACAATGCACACAGTTATTTAAAGAAACAGAAAATTTGATTGCCCAAGCAGAAAAACAGCCGGGTACTCATACTCAAGTAGGTAAAATCAAAAGCAAACTCAATCAAAGTAAACAGCAAATTCTTGAAATGGAATTAGCGACTCAGCAAAAAAGCTGTGATGTGGGTTTAGCAAGATTAAATAGTATGAAGAGCTATATTGAAGGAACTGAAGGAACTAACTAAGCAGGTTTCAAAAAGAAAGGACATATTGATATCGATATGTCCTTTTTTATATCTCTTATTCTGATGGCTTCTGAAGTCCGAAGTGTCGATAAGTTAACGAAGTTGCAATTCGACCTCGAGGGGTGCGCTGTAAAAATCCTTGTTGAATCAAGTAAGGTTCTAAAACATCCTCGATAGTGTCTCGTTCTTCACCTATTGCTGCTGCCAAGTTATCTAATCCAACTGGCCCACCATCAAAACGTTCAATCACTGCGGTAAGCAATTTTCTATCTAAGTAATCAAAGCCCGCATCATCTACATCTAACATTGAAAGTGCTTGTTTCGCAATATCTGCCGAAATAATGCCATCATTACGCACATCAGCAAAATCTCGAACACGACGCAATAAACGGTTTGCAATGCGAGGGGTACCACGCGAACGACGCGCCACCTCAAAAGCCGCACTATCTTCTAATTCCAGATTTAAGCAAGAGGCACTTCTTGTCACAATAGAAGTTAAATCTTCAACGGAATAAAATTCTAAACGCTGAACAATACCAAAACGATCACGTAGTGGTGAAGTTAAAGAACCCGCTCGAGTTGTTGCACCAATTAATGTGAAAGGTGGCAAGTCTAATTTAATTGAGCGTGCAGCAGGGCCTTCACCGATCATAATATCCAACTGATAATCTTCCATTGCTGGATAAAGTACTTCTTCAATCGCAGGGGAAAGACGGTGAATTTCATCAATAAACAACACATCATGGGGTTCAAGATTTGTCAGCATTGCCGCTAAATCGCCAGCTTTTTCAAGAACAGGACCTGATGTTGTGCGAATATTCACACCCATTTCATTTGCCACAATATTAGCTAGCGTTGTTTTTCCTAAACCTGGAGGGCCGAAGATCAAAAGATGATCTAAGGCATCTTGCCGCAATTTCGCCGCCTTAATGAAAATATCCATCTGCTCTCGCACTTGTGGCTGTCCCACATAATCGGCTAAAAGCTTTGGACGAATCGCACGATCGATGATATCTTCATCCATCTTTGCCTGACTACTAATAATTCTATCTGCTTCGATCATATTGGTTTAATCTTTATAATGCGGCTTTTAAGGCTTCACGAATTAATTGCTCACTGCTTAAATCCGCTTTAGCGACTTTTTTCACCATTTTTTCAGCATCCGTTGGTTTATAACCTAATGCAACCAATGCAGCAACCGCTTCATCAGCTGAGCTTTCAGCTTGGCGCAATTCTGACGTTGAAGGAATATGCTTGCTCTCCACAAAGAAATAACTTTGGCGAACATCTTTAAACTTCCCTTTTAACTCTACCAATAAACGTTCAGCCGTCTTCTTGCCCACACCAGGAATTTTAACTAATTTTGACAGCTCTTCTCGCTCAATAGCGTAAGCAAACTGCTCTACTGACATAGCTGATAAAATCGCGAGTGCCAATTTAGGGCCAACACCATTGGTTTTAATTAATTCACGGAATAAAGTGCGGTCAGTTTTTTGGGCAAATCCAAAAAGAAGATGGGCATCTTCACGCACAACAAGATGGGTAAATAATGTGGTTTCTTGCCCGATTTCAGGTAAATCATAAAAACTGGTCATCGGTAACAATAATTCGTAACCGACGCCTTGTACATCAAGCAAAATTTCAGGAGGTTGTTTTTCTAATAAGATGCCTTTTAAACGACCGATCATAAGATTTCCACGTAAAAAAATTTTACATAGAATAAAATAAAACTGGATATTAATCCAGTTAAATTTTTAATCTAAATCGACCTCGGCTGTATCTTGTTTTTAAAAGTGCGGTCATTTTTTCGTGTGTTTCTGTCGTTTTGACCGAGCTAGCAATATGCAAAGAATGTTGAATGGTGTGAGCATGGGTAATCGCAATAGCTAAAGCATCTGCCGCATCTGCCTGAGGTTTATCTGAGAGCTTCAAAATTCGTGTCACCATATCTTGTACTTGAACTTTATCTGCAGAACCAATCCCAACAACAGTCTGTTTCACCAAACGAGCAGCATATTCAAATACAGGTAAATCATGATTCACTGCTGCCACAATCGCCGTACCACGTGCTTGCCCCAGTTTTAAAGCTGAATCCGCATTTTTAGCCATAAACACTTGTTCAATGGCAAACATATCGGGCTGGAATTGTGTGATGATTTCTGTCACGCCAGCATAAATTCGTTTTAAGCGTGTAGGTAAATCTTCTACCTGCGTGCGGATGGCTCCACTGCCGAGATATTCTAAATGGCGACCATTTTGTTTAATCACACCATAACCCGTTACACGAGAACCTGGGTCAATGCCTAAAATAATACTCATAAATTCTCAAAAATAAACGGCCGGTCAATGCCGGCCGTTTTTAGTGTTAATTATTGGTTTGCTTTTGCAGTTGCTTTTGCATCTACATCACAGTTTTTCACAACAATTTTGTCTGCTTTTTTACCTTTAATTAAAAGATTTACTGGCACAACAGAATCAAATTTATCTAAAGTTAAACCACTATCTACGTTCCAAACATATTTGCCTGAAGTAAATGAAGTGAAGTCTTTTTGAGCTGCATCACGAGCAAAATCTTTCGCGATAACTTTGTTACCCACCATCACCATTGCTGCTGTTGGCTCTTGGTTTTCGAATTGATAAACTGCAGTTACAGTTTTCTTGTTACAAGTATAAACTACTGTTTTATCAGTTACAGTAGGGGTGGCCATTTGTTCCGCTTTGTTTTCCATTTTTGGTGCATCGCTTGCACAAGCCGATAAAACAACAAGAGCGGCCATTGCTGGTAATACTTTAGATAATTTCATTATAAATCTCCTTAAAATTACAGCTGAGCTGCAACTTCATCACTAATTTCACCGTTATGATATACGTTTTGTACATCGTCACAGTCTTCTAACATGTCAATTAAACGCAACAATTTAGGCGCAGTTTCAAGATCAAGATCAACTGTTGTTGATGGAATCATTGTTACTTCTGCGTTATCAATTTTAAATCCTGCTGCTTCGATTGCATCGCGCACAGAACCTAAATCTTCCCACGCAGTATAGATTTCAAATGAACCATCATCTTGTGGTTGAACATCATCCGCACCGGCTTCAATTGCCGCCTCCATTAACGCATCTTCTTCACCTTGGCTAATTAAAATCAAGCCTTTTTTGCTGAATAAATAGCCCACAGAGCCTTCAGTCCCTAAGTTACCACCACATTTAGTGAAACTTGGTCGAACCTGTGAGATGGTTCGATTTGCGTTGTCACTTAGACACTCAACCATCACAGCAGTTCCACCCGGACCATAACCTTCGTAAATTCTTGTTTCCATATTGGTGTCATCACCACCGCCCACACCGCGTTCAATCGCACGGTTAATGGTATCGCGAGTCATGTTGCTCGATAAGGCTTTATCTACTGCCGCACGTAAACGCGGGTTCGCACTTACGTCACCGCCACCAATTTTTGCAGCAGTGACTAATTCACGAATTAATTTTGTAAAAATTTTACCGCGTTGCGCATCTTGTGCTGCTTTACGGTGTTTAATATTTGCCCACTTACTATGGCCTGCCATGTTGTTTTCCTTCTTATCTTAAAAACGTTTTTAAATTAAATCCTCTTTTCTATAGAGGAAAGCCGTTCATCAAATATTTTTTGATGGCCTCGGCATTATTCGGCGATTTCGTCATTTGGATCGCATGTTCTGGAGAAACCCATTGATGCGCCAAATGCTCACTTAATATCGGTTTAAATTCCTGCTCAACTGCCAATAAAAACCAATGTTCATGACAGTGAGTCACATTCGGTGCGTATTTATAGCGGAAATGCGAGAAAATTTCAAATTCTATGCTCTCTTTGCAATCAAAAAGTGCGGTCGAATTTTCTTCTATTTTTAATCCTATTTCTTCCCAAACTTCTCGAATTGCTGTTTCTCTTGGTGTTTCGTCGGTTTCCAATGTCCCCGTAACGGATTGCCAAAAGGTGGGATCATCTTGGCGCTGAAGCATAAGAACACGATGCGTGCTTTCCGCATAAATTACCACGAGAATCGATTGATTATTTTTATATTTCAAGCTCGTCATCTACATAATTGAGAATAGGCAGCATCATACCTTTTCTGCTAAAAACTTTCAAAAAAATTACCGCACTTTAAAACTAAAGTGCGGTAATTATCTTAATTATTTTAGTTTAACCAGCCAGCTTGTTGGGCGATAAATAACCCTGCAAAGGCAGTTAAGTAGAATAAACCAATAAGGGATAACCACAATAAGCCGCCTTTTACACTGTGTTTCGCGTGCTTAGTCAGAGACAAATTCAACCAAGCAAAAATTGGTGCAGAAACAAATGAAGCAATCATCGCGAATTTCAGCATTGGGCCTACTGCATTATTAAAGTAGAAAATAATCGCTAAACCAGATAACGCCGCAAAAATCATACCGATATTAAGAATTCTCACAGAGCTTTCTTGTTTACCGAATAAGATACGCAAAGATTCAACATTGGTACGAGAGTAACCATCAATGACTGTAATTGTTGTACCAAACATACACATGAACGCAATGACTGCAATTAATAAGCGAGACCATTCACCGATAGTACTTGCATACATATTGATAAGTTGTGCAATATATTTTCCGCCGACCATCTCTACGCTTTCAGGGGAACCATATTGCACCAATGCACCAAGTGCTAAGAATACGACAGCTAAAATGGCTGTACCAATGTAACCCACGTTAAAGTCAAATAAACCGTCTTGATAAGACACTTTGGTCAAGCGACGTTTTGCTACCACCCACATGGAATTAATGGCAGAAATCTCAATCGGCGCCGGCATCCACCCCATTAACGCCACCAAAAAGGCCAATTTACTTAATTCCCATGGAGAAGGTGCTACAAAATCAGGTGCGGCTACGCCATGGATGCCATTACGCATAAAAGCAATCACGACAGCACTCACGGTTGTTACCGTTAAAGCAATCATGATAATTTTCGATAAGCTATCTAATAAACGGTATTTACCCAACAATAAAATGCCGGTTGTCACAAGAATCACTAATGAACTTAATACAGGCATTGGAAGTGGAATTGGTGTAATAAACGTTAAAATTGCTGCCGTTAATAATCCCACTGCAGCAGTATTAATTACTGTGGCAAAAACGTTTAAAGCAAGGAATAACCAAAGGTAGAACTTCCCTTTTTGACGGTAACCTTCTAACAACGTATTACCAGTATCTAGGGTATATTGAACACCGAAACGGAAGAAAGGATATTTAAATAAGTTAGCAAGAATAACAATACTCACTAATTCCCAACCGTAGATCGCACCAGCTTGGGTAGATGCAATAATATGCGAACCACCAACAGCTGCTGATGCCATCACGATGCCAGGACCTAAGGCTGAGAATTTACTCGCCCATGTTGATTTTTCTACTGGAGTTGAAACTTCACTCATAAAATGTTCTCTTATAAATTGACCATAAATTAAAAAGGACCTATTTATAATAGAATTTTATCCTTGAGTAAAGTAAATAAAGTTCCATTTAAAGAAGAATAAAAGAGTAAAAATCTAATTATTTTGAAATTTTAGGATATAACTTCAAAACAAATAAAGCCACATCATATTCATACCAAAAAAGTGATGTATTTAAGTGAATAAAATTTTTTCAATAAAAAGAAAGTGCGGTCAAAATCAGTTGAATTTTTGACCGCACCATAAGAATAATGAGACTAATTATTTTAAACGTTTTCTATTTTTGAAGACTTGAAATATTCATTAATAATTGGACGATATAGGAAAAATCCCCAAATACATAATGTAATTAGACTTCTAATTGCATCTTTATCTGCATATCCGCCCTCGATAAAATCACTGACAACAGACAAACATCCTATAACTATATAAAGTGTTCTTCCCCATGATTTACCTTCAAGCATAACAATAGAAGATAAAAATATAAGAGAAGAAACTACAAATACAAAAATCAAATAGGGGATAGCTTCAGGAACTACATATCCTAAAGTACGCCACCCATCCCATAAAATATAGAAAACCGAACAAAATCCAATCACTGAAGCAAGGATATTAATCCAGGCAATTACTTTTAATGATGTAGGCTGTTTCATTTACTCTCCACAAAAGTGCGGTCAAAATTAAACGCACTTTATTATTTAAATTTCAACATTACTCAGCTTTTACAACCTGAATACTTAACTCAGCTAATGCCTGTGGATTCGCAAAACTTGGTGCCTCTGTCATTAAACAAGCTGCGGCTGTTGTTTTCGGGAATGCAATCACATCACGGATATTTTCAGTGCCAGTTAAAAGCATGGTTAAACGGTCTAAACCGAAAGCTAAACCTGCATGTGGCGGTGTACCGAATTTTAATGCATCTAACAAGAAGCCGAATTTTTCGCGTTGTTCTTGTTCATTGATACCAAGAATGCGGAAGACGGTTTGTTGCATTTTCGGATCGAAAATACGGACGGAACCACCACCTACTTCATAGCCATTAATAACCATATCGTAAGCATTTGCTACCGCATCGGTTGGATTCGCTTCTAATTGTTCTGGCGTAAAATCTTTTGGTGAAGTGAATGGGTGGTGCATTGCAGCAAGATTACCTTCATCATCACGTTCAAACATAGGGAAATCAATTACCCAAAGCGGTTGCCATTCGTCTAAACGAGTTAAGCCAAGATCACGACCTAATTTCAAACGCAATGCACCGATTGCATCAGTGGTGGTTTGCCATTTATCTGCACCGAAGAATAAGATATCGCCAGTTTGAGCTTTCACGCGTTCAGCTAACGCTTTCCATACCTCTTCATTTAAGAATTTCGCAATCGGGCTTTGTACGCCTTCAAGGCCAGCATTAATGTCATTTACTTTCGCCCAAGCCAAACCTTTTGCACCGTAAATACCAACAAATTGTGTGTATTCATCAATTTGTTTACGAGTGATTTCAGTACCATTTGGTACACGAATCACTGCCACACGGCCGTTTGGATTGTTTGCAGGCTCATTAAATACTTTAAATTCAACATCTTTAACGATATCTGCTATATCGACTAATTCAAGCGGGTTACGTAAATCTGGTTTATCTGAACCAAAACGCGTCATCGCTTCTTGCCAGGTCATTTGTGGGAATTTGCCTAAATCCACACCAATGATGTTTTGCCATAAACCGTGTACCATGCGCTCCATGATCTCACGTACTTCTGGCGCAGTTAAGAAAGAAGTTTCCACATCGATTTGAGTAAATTCCGGCTGACGATCTGCACGTAAGTCTTCATCACGGAAACATTTCACAATTTGATAATAACGATCAAAACCAGACATCATGAGAAGCTGTTTGAAAAGCTGTGGTGATTGCGGCAACGCATAGAATTTGCCTTTATGTACACGGCTTGGCACTAAATAGTCACGCGCACCTTCTGGCGTTGCTTTGGTAAGCATTGGGGTTTCAATATCAAGGAAACCATTGTCATCCATAAAACGACGTACAAAACTGGTAATTTTCGCACGAGTTTTCAAACGTTGTGCCATTTCTGGACGACGTAAATCTAAATAACGGTATTTTAAACGTTGTTCTTCGGTGTTGTTTTGGTTGAAGTCTAATGGTAAAACGTCAGAAGCGTTGTAGATGCGTAATTCTTTCGCTAACACTTCCACTTCACCCGTCACCATATTTTTATTAACTTGATTGTCAGGACGCGCGATCACTTCACCTTTAATTTGAATACAAAATTCATTACGTAAGCCTGAAGCTGCAGTTAACGCTTCTTGATATTTCGGGTCAAAACAAACTTGCACGACACCATCGCGATCACGCATATCGATAAAAATTAAACCGCCTAAATCGCGACGACGGTGAACCCAACCGCTTAATGTTACTTCTTGTCCAATATGGTTGCGGTTTAATGCACCGCAATAATGTGTACGCATCATTTTCGTATTCCTTTCATTTTTCTAAAAATGGATTATTAACGCGTTGATTATACGGAAAAAGACATGCCTTTTAAATTGAAAAGCGAAATTTATTTGATCCTTTAAAAACTTTCACTAAAATGATCGCAGTTTTTTGCATTTTATCTAAATAAATGCCCTCTCAAGACAACAACAGAATTCAATCATGATGAAAGATACGATTTTTGCCGCCCCGATCGAAAAACTGGGCGATTTTACTTTTGATGAAAGCGTGGCGGAAGTTTTCCCCGATATGATTCAACGCTCGATTCCGGGCTACTCCAACATTATCACGGCGATTGGTATGCTGGCTGAACGTTTTGTGACGGCTGACAGCCAAGTCTATGATTTAGGCTGTTCACGCGGTGCGGCAGCTCTTTCTATGCGACGCAATATAAAACAACCTAATGTGAAAATTATCGGTGTCGATAATTCTTTGCCAATGGTGGAACGCTGCCGTCAGCACGTTGCGGCTTATCATAGTGATGTGCCCGTAGAAATTCTTTGCGATGATATTCGTCAAATTGAAATTAAGAATGCGTCAATGGTGGTGCTCAACTTCACATTGCAATTTTTACCACCAGAAGATCGTGTAGCCTTGCTCACCAAAATCTACCAAGGTTTAAACCCAAATGGTGTATTGGTGCTCTCTGAAAAATTCCGTTTTGAAGATGAAAAAGTGAATGAGTTGCTTATTGATCTCCACCACCAATTCAAACGTGCTAACGGTTACAGTGAGCTTGAAGTGAGCCAAAAACGCACCGCACTTGAAAATGTCATGCGTACTGACTCGATTAACATCCACAAAGAGCGGTTAAAAAACATCGGATTTTCACACGTCGAATTATGGTTCCAATGCTTCAATTTTGGTTCAATGATTGCAGTGAAATAAACCTAATCCTAGGAAGCAAGTTATATCTTGCAATATAAGCGACCAATTTCTATGTTATAATCGCCCAACAACCTAATAGAAAAGAGGAAAACAAGATGCAAATTTTACACACAATGCTTCGAGTAGGTGATTTGGACCGCTCTATTAAATTTTATCAAGATGTTTTAGGCATGCGTTTATTGCGTACGAGTGAAAACCCTGAGTATAAATATACGCTTGCTTTTTTAGGTTATGAAGATGGCGAAAGTGCCGCAGAAATTGAATTAACATACAATTGGGGCGTAGATAAATATGAACAAGGTACAGCATATGGACATATTGCTATCGGTGTTGATGATATTTATGCTATTTGTGAAGCAGTTCGTGCAAGTGGTGGTAAAGTGACTCGCGAACCAGGCCCAGTTAAAGGTGGTACAACCGTTATTGCCTTCGTTGAAGATCCAGATGGCTATAAAATTGAATTTATCGAAAATAAAAGCTCAAAATCTGGTCTAGGCAATTAATTAAAAGTGCGGTTGATTTTTTCGCTCTTTTATAACGCAGGGTTACCTGCGTTATTTATTTAAAAGGATACAATATGTCCAACTCTCAAGAAATCCCTTATCACCACCAATTAAAAAATCGTTTTCGCGGCTACTTCCCTGTCATTATTGATGTGGAAACAGCAGGGTTTGATGCAAAAAAAGATGCACTTTTAGAGCTTGCAGCTATCACCTTAAAAATGGATGAGAATGGCAATTTACAACCTGATCAAAAATGCCATTTTCATATTGAACCATTTGAGGGGGCGAATATTAATCCTGAATCACTCAAATTCAATGGGATTGATATTCACAATCCATTGCGTGGTGCCGTATCTGAATTAGATGCCATCACGGGATTGTTCCAAATGGTGCGTCGTGAACAAAAAGATGCAGAATGTCAACGTTCTATCATCGTGGCACATAATGCGGCTTTTGACCAAAGCTTTGTCATGGCTGCGGCTGAACGCACGGGTGTAAAACGCAATCCATTCCACCCTTTTGGAATGTTTGATACCGCAACACTTGCCGGTTTTATGTTTGGGCAAACGGTGCTCGTCAAAGCATGCCAATCGGCAAAAATTCCTTTTGATGGGAAACAAGCACACTCTGCACTATATGATACTGAACGTACGGCGGAATTATTTTGCTATATGGTCAATCATTTAAAAGATCTCGGTGGATTCCCTCATATTGCTCAAACAGATGAAGCGGAAAAAACAGATGAAAATCAGACCGCACTTTAATTTTCAAAATTTTTTAGAAAAAAGGCTTGCAATCGTTTTCGCTTTACCGTATTTTAAAAAGTAATTCAATTTAGTTATCTAAATAAGAGAGTTTCAAATGAACTTTATCCTTCGTCACCATCATCGCCATTCAACTGAATAATCTTTCAGGCTGTTGGCGTGCTTGGAAGATTTCTTCCGAGCTGACAAGATAAAGATCAAAAAAATCTTACCCCTCGGAAGGCAACTTTCGAGGGGTTTTGTTTTATTATTAATTTACAGGAGTTTATTACTATGCGACATTTAACCTTAAATCAATTTTCTTTTATGCGACCTTTTTCTTTTAATTAATCAATAAGGAACAACAATATGCTATCGAATCCCGTTGTTATTTCAATTGTCGTGCTACTGGCGTTAAGCCTGCTGCGCGTAAACGTGGTTATCGCACTTGTGATTTCCGCTCTGACTGCAGGCTTATGTGGTGACTTAGGTTTAGGAAAAACCATTGAAGCCTTTACAGGCGGCTTAGGTGGTGGTGCTGAAGTGGCCATGAACTATGCGATGCTCGGTGCATTTGCCATTGCGATTTCAAAATCCGGCATCACTGATTTGCTTGCCTACAAAATTATTACCCGAATGAACAAAACACCAACCGGTAAAAATTTAGCCTGGTTTAAATATATGCTGCTTGGAATTTTGCTTTTATTCGCCATTTCATCCCAAAACTTACTCCCAGTACACATTGCGTTTATCCCGATTGTAGTGCCGCCTTTACTTTCTATTTTTAACCGTTTAAAAATCGATCGTCGTGCAGTGGCTTGTATTATTACCTTTGGTTTAACCGCAACTTATATGATCTTACCTGTCGGTTTCGGGAAAATCTTTATCGAAAGTGTTTTAGTAAAAAATATCAATCTTGCTGGTGCACCACTCGGTTTACAAACCAGTGTAGGTGAAGTTTCTTTTGCTATGCTTATCCCTGTTATTGGTATGATTCTTGGTTTACTCACTGCTGTATTTGTTACCTATCGCAAACCGCGCGAGTATGTGGTGACGACTGCAGAACCAACTACAGCTGAAATTGAACAACACATTGCGAATATTAAACCTATTCAAATTACCGCAAGTGCGGTCGCCATTGTCGCCACTTTTGCCACCCAGCTTTTCACAAGCTCTACAATTATTGGTGGTTTAGTCGGTTTAGTCATTTTCGGGGCATTCGGTATCTTCAAACTCAAAGAAAGTAACGACATTTTCCAACAAGGTTTACGCTTAATGGCAATGATTGGCTTTGTGATGATTGCTGCCTCTGGTTTTGCCAATGTGATTAATACCACAAGTGGCGTGAAAGAATTAGTTGATGCACTTTCAACTGGTGCGATTCAAAGTAAAGGCGTTGCGGCATTCTTAATGCTACTCGTTGGGTTATTGATTACCATGGGTATTGGTTCTTCTTTCTCAACTGTACCAATTATCACCTCAATTTATGTACCACTTTGTCTCTCTTTTGGTTTCTCACCACTTGCGACAGTAGCTATCGTAGGTGTAGCAGCGGCATTAGGAGATGCGGGTTCACCGGCTTCTGACTCAACACTTGGGCCGACATCTGGTTTGAATATAGATGGTAAACACGACCACATTTGGGATTCTGTTGTGCCAACCTTTATTCACTACAATATCCCATTATTAGCGTTTGGTTGGATTGCAGCCATGACCCTTTAATCGTTATAATCCCTGCATACATTATGCGGGGATTTTTTATGTCTATTCAATTATTACTCAATACGCTCGAACAAAAAGTACAGCAACTGACACAAGTCTATCAAGCTGACTCAGATAAAAAAATCAACGCGAAATTTAACCGCACTTTATTTACTGAAGATTTTGAAACCGTCGGTTTTTATCTCAAAGAAATCCAACAAAGCTTAACTAAGCTATGTAAAATTTCTCATCAAAATGAAGAACAAATTGTATTTATGGTAGAACATCTTTTAGGGCAATGTAGCGTCTTAACGGAAGCCATGAATCGTAAGTATAAAAGGCCCATTCAACCGAAAATAGTAGAGCCACAAGTTGCAAGTAATAAATCACAACATAGCATTCATCGCCTCCCTCCTAGAGAGCGTCTAGAAAAGTATTATGAAGCCTTGCAGCAACTCACGGAAAAATACGAAGAAGCTAAAGCACAAGCGAATACGGCTCAAACAGATATTCAACGAGATATGCATAAGCAAACTGCGGCAATTTATTTAACGCGCCGTCAAAAATGTTTAGAAGCGATTGAGACCTTAGAAGAATACCTTGCCTTTAAAGAGGCCCAAGAAAGTGCGGTCAAAAAATAAGATATTTTTTAATAGACTTAAAAGTAAAAATCCCTAAATCTTTCGATTTAGGGATTTTTTGAATTTGATGGCGGAGGAAGTGAGATTCGAACTCACGGAGGGCGTAAACCCTCGCCGGTTTTCAAGACCGGTGCCTTCAACCACTCGACCATTCCTCCGTGATTTAAGCGAGGTGAATAATACGTTTTTTCCCCCACTCCGTCAAGCAAGAAAATAAAAAAATTATCTGACTGACTACTTTTAAATCACTATGTTTTAAAAATACACAAAATAAAAACGGAACCTACTGGTTCCGTCTTTATGGTTAAGATATTACTCTGATTTTGCTTGTGTAGGTTCAGAGTAAATGTGACTAATTGCACTATGATGGCCTGCGGCGCCTTTACCGTTAAAGTAATAGCGAGACTCCGTCCATTCTACAATTGGGAATGGTTTAGACTCTTCATCTGGTGCTTTAGCTAATGTCATCGCTGCTTTAGTGTGTTGTACCGCTGAAATAGTACCTGCACGACCCGTGAACACATAAGAACGAACAAATTCTGCTTTTTCTTGTGGTTCAACTTCAGCTGTTTCGACTTGAGCAACAGATTCTGATTTATGATGCAAGCGTTCTAATGACTCTTGCACTTTCTGTTGAACCGCTTCATTTGCCGGTTGAGTAATGAAATCTAACGCAGGTTGTGCTTCAACTGATTTTTCTTCCACGACAATACCAGTTGCCGGGGTGATCACACCTTTTTTCGTTTTCTCTTGCTCAAGCAACTCATCCACTGATAAGAAATTATTTTCTTTCGGTGTATTCACTGCAGAATAATCGATACATACTTTACCGCTTGCTAATTCTGGTGAAGCAACTGCCGCAAATAATGGCATTGGTGACTTCACTTCATTACGGCGACGGCGTTGATTATTTGATGCACGTAAATGACGAGGTGTACGGCGCTGACGTTCTTGACGTGGTTTATCTTCTGTATTATCAACAGTGTTATTTTCAACCACTTCATTTTTAATCACGGGAACTTCAACGTCCTCAATAACATTCTCGTTGATGTTATTTGTATTATCCTCAATACGAACACGTTTACGTAAATCACGACGTTGACGACGCTCTGCTACTGGTTTCTCTGCTTTTTCTTCTTGACGATTATCATCAGAAACATTAGCAAAATTAACCGCACTTTCAGATGTCACTTCTTCATTCGCGTTACGACGATTGCGACGATTATTTACACGCTCGCGAGTTGGACGTACATTTTCTTCATCTGTATTTTTCGCATTATCGTTGTTTTCGTTGTTGCGAGAACGACGATTATTACGACGATCTTGATTGCGGCGATTATTACAGTTGTTGTTACGATTGTTACGGTTATTTTGATTTTTCTCTTCTTCTTTTGGTTCAGAAGCAAATAAACCTTTAATTGCGGCAACAATTTTCGCAAACAATGATGGTTCTTCCGATTTACGCTCAACCGGTGCAGGTGCAGCTGTTGGAATCGATAAAGATACTGCTGCACTTTCCATCACTTGCTCAGATGTCACTGCTGCAGTTTCGATATTGCGAGAAACAAGAGACTCTTCTGGTACAAATGTATCGTCTTGTGCATCATGGAATTTCGCTAAGTTATAGCTTAATTCATTTAGCTCTTCGCCCTCACGAACACGGAACACGCTGAAATGTGGCGTTTCCATTGCTTCATTTGGCACCACGATAATCTCTACATCATGGCGTTTTTCGATGCTGCTTACGGCTTTACGTTTCTCGTTAAGTAAGTAAGACGCGATTTGTACTGGCACGATAGTGTGTACTTGTTTCGTATTTTCTTTTAACGCTTCTTCTTCGATTAAACGTAAGATAGAAAGTGATAAACTTTCGTTATCACGCACTTTACCCGTACCTTGGCAGCGTGGGCAAACATGGTGAGAAGATTCACCTAATGACGGACTTAAACGCTGACGCGACATTTCCAACAAACCGAAGCGAGAAATACGGCTGATTTGAATACGTGCACGGTCTTGACGCACGGCATCACGAATACGATTTTCTACTTCACGTTGGTGACGAACCGGTGTCATATCGATGAAATCGATAACCACTAAACCACCTAAGTCACGTAAACGTAATTGACGAGCAATTTCATCTGCGGCTTCAAGGTTGGTATTTAATGCGGTTTCTTCAATATCACCACCACGAGTTGAACGCGCCGAGTTGATATCGATCGCTGTTAATGCTTCTGTCACATCGATCACAATCGAACCACCAGAAGGTAAACGCACTTCACGTTGGAAGGCGGATTCAATTTGTGACTCAATTTGATAGTGACTAAATAACGGCACTTCGCCTTGATACAGTTTCACACGATTGATGAAATCTGGACGTACAAGTTTGATGTGCGCTTTCGCTTTTTCAAATACTTTCGGGCTATCAATTAAGATCTCACCAATATCACGACGCAAGTAATCACGGATCGCACGAACGATCACATCACTTTCTTGGTGAATTAAGAACGGCGCCGGACGACTTTGTGAAGCTTGTTTGATCGCTTCCCAATGATGTAAAAGTACTTTTAAGTCCCATTGTAATTCTTCTGGTGATTTACCTACACCCGCTGTACGCACAATAAGACCAACGCCTTCTGGTACATCTAAAGAACTCAATGCTTCTTTTAATTCGATACGTTCATCACCTTCAATACGGCGAGAGATGCCACCTGCACGCGGATTGTTTGGCATAATCACCAAATAACTACCGGCAAGGGAAACAAAAGTGGTTAAGGCTGCGCCTTTATTGCCGCGTTCTTCTTTATTCACCTGAACGATCACTTCTTGGCCTTCGGTCAAAATATCACGGATATTTGGACGACCTTGGAACACATAATCAGCAGGGAAATACTCGCGGGCAATTTCTTTTAAAGGAAGGAAGCCATGGCGCTCTGCACCATAATCCACAAAGGCAGCTTCTAAACTCGGCTCTACGCGAGTGATTTTACCTTTGTAGATATTGGCTTTTTTCTGTTCATGACCCGGACTTTCAATATCTAAGTCGAATAAACGCTGGCCATCGACCAACGCAACGCGCAACTCTTCTTTTTGAGTCGCATTGATTAACATTCTTTTCATTGTCAATTTCTCGTTTGAATTATCTAAAATACCTTGAAAATTAACCGCACTTTACAGATTTACTGACCTTAGCCATCGACCTCGTGTTTCTCGCGAACAGTCAATCTCACGACTGTATGTTGCTGGGCGCATTGATAGCATACTCAATTGTTATCTAAGACAATTTTCGTAAAACAATGCGGTGTGTTAATTACGCATTGCAAGGAAGCATCAACCTTCAAGAAAAACATGTTGATTATCAATGTCTTATGCCGTTTGCCGCATTGAGTTTTGACCAACATACAAAATCGCTTTCTAAATGCCAAATTTTAGGCGCAGAAAGACGCTCTATTATCCACATTCGGGGCTAAATTAGCAAGGCATTCTTGCTATTATCACCAGGGATATTGTGATATGATTCAGCCCAATTTTTAAAGGACAGATTCAATGACTGAAAAACAAGAAAAAATCATCAATCAATCCGTCAAAATGCTCACGATTTCTGAGGATGAAGCAGGACAACGCATTGATAATTATTTATTGGCAAAATTAAAAGGCGTACCAAAAAGTTTGATTTATCGCATTCTGCGTAAAGGCGAAGTACGTGTGAACAAAGGGCGAATCAAACCTGAATATAAATTGCAAAATGGCGATGTGGTGCGTGTACCACCAGTTCGTATTTCTGAAAAAAATACTGCCCCAATTTCTAAAAACTTGAATAAAGTCGCTTCCCTTGAAAGCCATATTCTTTTTGAAGATGACTGTTTATTAGTATTGAACAAACCTTCTGGCATTGCGGTTCATGGCGGGAGCGGCTTGAATTTTGGTGTAATTGAAGCGCTTCGTACATTACGCCCTGAAGCCCGTTTTTTAGAATTGGTTCACCGTTTAGACAGAGATACATCGGGCATTTTATTGGTAGCGAAGAAACGCTCTGCCTTACGCAACTTACACGAACAACTTCGTGTTAAAACCGTACAAAAAGATTATCTCGCGCTCGTTCGTGGGCAATGGCAATCTCATGTAAAAGTCGTGCAAGCGCCTTTATTAAAAAATGAGCTGGCTAGTGGTGAACGCATCGTTAAAGTCAGTGAACAAGGCAAACCTTCAGAAACGCGATTTTCCATTGAAGAACGCTATCAAAATGCGACCTTAGTAAAAGCGTCGCCTGTAACGGGAAGAACCCATCAGATCCGAGTTCATACTCAATATGCTGGTCACCCGATTGCACTAGATGATAAATACGGTGATAAAGAATTCGATAAATATATGCAAGATCTCGGACTCAATCGTTTGTTTTTACATGCATTTTCTATTCGCTTTGAACACCCTAAAACGGGCGAAACATTACGTTTCAATGCACAACTAGATGAAAAAATGAAAACAATTCTGAAAAAACTGCGTGAAAGCAAAGAGATAAACCCATAGACAAGAAAAATGTTTATTGCTATATTTGGTGATGGAGACAACTCGTTTCTATCATTAATTAACATATAACAACAAAGGATAGCAAAATGGCAAAAGGACAATCATTACAAGATCCTTATTTGAATGCGTTACGCCGTGAACGTATTCCTGTTTCGATTTATCTCGTTAATGGGATTAAATTACAGGGGCAAATCGAATCATTCGACCAATTCGTGATTTTATTAAAAAACACTGTTAATCAAATGGTGTACAAACACGCTATTTCAACTGTGGTTCCAGCACGTTCTGTTTCTCACCACAATAATAACGGCCATCATGCAGCACAAACTTCTGACGCTGCAACAGAAGTAGAAACACAAGCAGAATAATTCTGTTCAATGAATGATTTCATCAATTTAAGTGCGGTTGAAAATTCACCTGAAATTTCAACCGCACTTTCGTCATCTAAAACAGGCGACAATAGCCAATCGGCGAAAGATAAAGCTATCGTCGTGCATGTATTCTTTTCTCAAAATAAAAACATTGAAGATCTGCAAGAATTCCAACTTTTAGCAGAATCTGCCAATGTTGAGATTTTACAAATCATCACCACGAGCCGAGCGACACCTCAAGCGAAATATTTTATCGGTGAAGGGAAAGCACAAGAAATTGCTGATGCAGTGAGAGCCTTAGATGCCGATGTCGTTTTGGTGAATCATCAATTAACCCCTGCTCAGACCCGTAATTTAGAAAGCATCTGCCAATGTCGTGTAGTGGATCGCACTGGGGTGATTTTAGATATCTTTGCTCAACGAGCCCGATCGCACGAAGGGAAATTACAAGTTGAATTAGCTCAGCTTAAGCATTTATCCACTCGATTAGTTCGTCGAAAAACAGGCTTAGATCAGCAAAAAGGTGCGGTTGGATTACGTGGTCCAGGGGAAACGCAATTAGAAACGGATCGCCGTTTAATCAAGGTTCGTATTGCACAGTTGCAAAATCGTTTGGCGAAAGTCGAAAAACAACGTAATCAAAATCGCCAAACTCGCCAAAAAGCAGATATTCCCACCATTTCCTTAGTGGGTTATACCAATGCGGGAAAATCAACACTATTCAATTTCATCACGCAAGCGAATGTCTATGCCGCGGATCAGCTTTTTGCCACCCTCGATCCCACATTAAGACGTTTACAAATTCAAGATGTTGGTACGGCAATTCTCGCGGATACCGTTGGTTTTGTTCGCCAACTCCCCCATGATTTAGTGTCCGCTTTTAAATCTACCTTGCAAGAAACGGTAGAAGCCAGTTTGTTATTGCACGTCATTGATGCAGCAGACGCTCGAAAGATCGAAAATATTGAAGCCGTGAATTTAGTATTGGAAGAAATTAAGGCTGACAAAGTACCGGTATTGTTGGTGTATAACAAAATCGATTTATTGGAAAATGTGGCGCCCCATATTGAATATGATGACGAGAATAAGCCCGTTGCTGTTTACCTTTCAGCACATTCAGGTGAAGGATTAGATCTGCTACTTGAAGCCATTAAAGTGCGGTTGAAAAATGAGATACTTTCTTTCACCCTCACACTGCTCCCTCAAGAGGGCAAAATTCGCCATGCGCTCTATCAATTAGATAGCATTCGTCACGAACAAATTTCGGATGAAGGTGAATTTATCCTCAATGTACAAATTGATAAAGTCGAATGGCTCAAACTTTGTAAACAATTCCCTAAACTGTCAGAAATTATTTACTAATACCGTATTGTTTTAATTTATTGGCGATCGCCGTGTGTGATACGCCTAATCGTTGTGCCAATTTTCGTGTACTTGGATACTGAGCATAAAAAGCACGCAATACACTCGCCTCATATTGCCCCATAATCTCATCCAGGGTTTGCTCACCAAAATCATCCGCAGAAATGACCGCACTTTGTACGGGTTTTAAATTTAAACTTTCAATATTAAGCTGGTTATTTTTCGCTAAGGAACAGGCACGATACAAGACATTGTAAAGCTCTCGCACATTACCTTGCCAAGTCTGCCCTTTCAAATAATTCAAAAAATCAGCATCATATTGCGGCATTGGAATCTTAAGCTGCGTGCTAATTTCTTGTAAAAAACCGTCCGTTAAAGGTTGAATGTCCTCCACTCGCTCACGTAATGGCGGTACATTTAGTGCTAAGACATTTAAGCGATGGAATAAATCACTGCGCAATTTCCCTTGTTCTAACAACTTTTCCATCGGTTCTTGTGAAGTACAAATCACCCGAACATTTGCATGATGTTCTTTTTCTTCCCCCACTCGACGGAAAGAACCATCCGTTAAAAAACGCAATAATTTTGCCTGCAAACTTAATGAAAGCTCGGCAATGCCATCTAACAACACCGTGCCTTCGTTAGCATATTCAAAAAAACCGATGGTTTCACTGTCACCCACTTTACGCCCAAACATTTCGCTTTCCGCATCTTCATCCGGCAGGCCTGCACAGTTTACTGCAATGAATTTTTTCTCACGACGCAAGCTCGCAAAATGGCAAGCTTTTGCTAATAAATCTTTACCCGTGCCAGTTTCACCCTGAATTAAAAGCGGCACATCAAACATCGCAAAACGTTGTGCATTTTCGACCGCACTTTTCATGGAAAGGCTTTGAGTGACAAAGCAAGAGAACGGATCTTGTGGATTAAATGTCAGCATAAAATAAGCTCTGTTTTATTAAATGATGCCGATATGATAGGAAGTTTATTGATATGTGTAAAGATTAATTTACATATAAAAAGGGCAATCCTTGACTGCCCTTTTAAATAATTTTTCGTATTATTTTTTCACTGCACGATCAAGTTCTTGTGCGATGATTTCCATGCTTTCTAAGCCACCAAACGCAAGATACCAATTGGCTGCATCAAGGTACACAATGTGTCCATCTTTATATGCTTTGGTTTGTTTGATGATATCGTTATCCAATACTTTTTGCGCATTGTTGGCTTTTTCTGTAATGGCCGCTGTACGATCCACTACAAGTAAAAAGTCTGGATTTTTTTCTAAGATATATTCAAAACCAACGCTTTGTCCATGCGTAGACGATTTGATGCTGTTATCAATCGGTTTAAAACCAAATTTTTGATACACCATGCCATAGCGAGAACCGTCACCAAAAGCACTGATTTTACTTTCATTAACCAATACCAACAAAGCTGTTTTGTCTTTAGCATCTTTTGCGACTTGGTCAACCTTGCTTTCCAATGCTGAAAGTTTTTCTTTCGCGACACTTTCTTTACCAAAAACCTGACCAAGTGCGGTCACATTTTGTTGAAAACTTGTGTAGTAATTATTGTAGTCATTTTCAACATTAAATACTGGCGCAATTTCTTTAAATTTATCGATCATTTTTTCTTGACGCTTAGAAACAATGATCAAATCCGGATTAAGTTCGTTAATTTGCTCCAATGATTGTTCTTTCAAATCGCCGACATTTTTATATTTTTTGTCTGCAAATTCTGCAAGATAAGTTGGGAGTTTTCCGCTTTGTGGGAAGCCCACAATTTTATCTTTCACACCTAATGCACGAAGTGTGTCTGCTGCACCAAAATCGAGAACCACCACACGTTGTGGATTTTGTGGCACGACTTGTTTTCCAACGGAATTTTCCACCGTAATATCCGCAGCTTGTACAACACCAGAAAGTGCGAAGAGTGAAAGTGCTAAAGTTGATAATGTTTTTTTCATGAAGATTTCCTTATTTATCTAAAATAAACGGCAATTTTATGGTCGTCGATATCCTGAATCGGAATCGCCATGTCATAAATATCTTGTAATACGGTTGATTGCATAATGTGGTTAACTTCACCTTGGTGCACTAGTTTTCCATTTTTCATGGCAACAATATAGTCTGAATAACAAGAGGCGAAATTAATATCATGAATCACAATCACCACGGTTTTGTTGAGTTCTGTCGCTAATTTACGCAAAACTTGCATGATCTGCACTGAATGTTTCATATCCAGATTATTTAATGGTTCATCCAACAAAATATAATCGGTATCTTGAGCAAGTGTCATCGCAATATAAGCACGTTGCCGCTGACCGCCACTTAAACTATCGATATATTGGTGGCGAATATCATCTAAATCCATATAGGCAATAGCATTATCAATAAAAGTGCGGTCAGTTTGAGTTAAGTTTCCTTTGGAATAAGGGAAGCGCCCAAACGAGACTAAATCTTCAATGGTTAGACGCAGATTAATGTTGTTCGTTTGCTTTAAGATCGCAAGCTGTTTCGCAATATCACTACTTTTTTTGCGATTGAGCAATTCACCATTGAGATACACATCTCCGTTATCAGCACTTAACAAACGGCTAATAATAGACAGCACCGTACTCTTCCCCGCGCCATTCGGTCCGATAAAAGACGTAATTTTCCCCGTAGGAATAGTAACGGATACATTATCCACCACCTTTTTGCTTCCGTAACTTTTAGTAATATTGCGAATTTCTATTGCCATTTTTTGTTTGCTCTTAATAACAAATAAATAAAGTACACACCGCCGACAAAATTAACGATGATGCTTAATGTCGTGCGGAACGTAAAAATATGGGTCACTAATAATTGCCCTAAAACCAAGGTTATGATGGAAATTAACATCGCGGCAGGAATGAGTACCTTGTAACGATAATCACGAACAAATTCAAAGGTCACGTTCATCACTAATAACCCAAGGAAAGTAAGTGGGCCAACAAGTGCGGTCGACACTGACGTTAAAATTGCCACGAGAATTAATAGGATTTTTAAGGTCTTTTGGTAATCGATCCCTAAGTTAATGGCATTTTCTCGCCCTAACGCCAACACATCAAAGCAATGCCAATATCTCAGACTAAAAACAATGGTCGCGACTAAAATGGCTAATGCGACCCACAAGATTTGTGTATTGATTCGGTTGAAACTGGCAAAGCCAATATCTTGTGCGATCTGGAATTCATTTGGGTCAATCAACACTTCCATAAACGTCGTTAAGCTACCAAAGAAGGTGCCGAAAATAATCCCGACAAGCAACAAGAAGAAAATATTTTGGTTTTCTTTCTTAAACAGGAAGTGATAAAGCACTAATGAAAACGCCATCATTAATCCCGTACACAAGACAAACAATGCAATCGAATTCATTGAAAGCAATGTGCTTGAGCCGAAAAGGAAAATTATCGTCGTTTGAATCAGTAAATACAGCGAATCTAAACCCAAAATACTCGGCGTGAGAATTCGGTTATTCACAACCGTTTGGAAAATCATCGTAGCAAGTGCAATTGCCGCGCCTGTAATCACAATCGCAATTAAGGATAAGGCACGATTTTCCAAGGCATATTGCCAACGGTTTGGTAAGTTGTAGCCTAAATAAAGTGCAAGAGAAACAATGGCTAACAACGATAATACAATCAGTTGAGAAGAAGATTTCTTAGCCATTTCTATACCGCTTTAATAATAAAAATAAGAAGATACCACTACCAAATACACCCACCACGGCATTAATGGAAATCTCATAAGGATAAATCACACTTCGACCTAAAATATCGCAGAATAAGACAAATACCGCACCTAATAAGGCAGTATGAGATAACACTTTCTTCAAGTTATCCCCTAAATAAAGGGTGACGATATTCGGGATAATTAACCCAAGAAAGGGATCACGCCAACAGACACGATAATAATTGAAGACACGACCGCCACAATGAGCAATCCGAGATAAAGGATCTGGTTGTAATTTAGACCTAGATTAACCGCAAAATCTTTCCCCATCCCGACAATAGAAAAACGATGCGCAAATAAATAAGCCACGATAAGTGTAGGAATACTGAAATACAACAATTCATAGCGACCAGACATCACAAGAGAAAAATCCCCTTGCAGCCATCCAGATAAGTTTTGCAATAAATCTTCTTTATAAGCGATAAAGGCAGTAATTGAACTGATGATATTACCAAACATAATCCCCACTAAGGGCACAAAAATCGTGTCCTTGAATTTCAAACGGGACAGAATCGTCATAAATAACAATGTGCCAAGGAAAGACACGATGACCGCAATGGTGGTTTTTAACAACATCGAAGCTGTTGGGAAAAACAGCATCGCCATTAAAATCCCTAATCTTGCACTGTCCATTGTGCCCGCAGTGGTGGGAGAAACAAATCGGTTTCGACTGAGTTGCTGCATCACTAAGCCACAAATACTTAAGGATGCACCTGCAATCAAGATACTGATTAAGCGAGGCACGCGACTAATTAAAAAGATCTGCCATTGATTACCCTCAAACTTCAGTAATCCTTGTAAATTAACGGTACTTACCCCGAGAAAAAGTGAAACAAAGGAAAGCACGATCAACAGAAAAATCAGATAACGTCTCTTAATCATAAAAATGAGAATAATTCTAAAATGCAAAGAGGATAGCATATTGAGGAAAAAGAGAAAAGATGAAGAGCGGTCAGTTTTCAGCTAATTTTTTAGGCCTATAAAAATGCGGTCAAATTTGACCGCATTTTATTCACTATAATTTTAATGTTCTTTCAACTTCTTTCGCTCGGACTAAGAATTGCTTACGCTCTGCAGTTGCCATACCGCTGCTGGTACCTGGTAATTTCACCGTAAGCGGGTTCACCGCTCGCTCATTGATATGAAATTCGTAGTGCAAGTGTGGACCGGTTGAAATACCCGTATTACCAGTTAATGCAATGCGCTCCCCTTTCTTCACTGTTTGGCCCGCACGCACTAAAGCACTACTTAAATGCATATACACCGTTTGATATTCACGACCATGGCGTATCACCACATAACGTCCTGCACCACCGGCTTGATAAGCCACTTTTTCCACCACACCTTCTGCTGGCGCAATAACTGGCGTACCTGGTGAAACAGCAAAGTCTACCCCTTTATGCGGACGAACACGTCCCGTTACCGGATGGCGGCGATTTGGGTTAAATGGTGACGAAATACGTGCTTGGCGTTGTAATGGATAGCGCGCAAAACCTTTGCCAAGGGTTTCCCCTTGCTTATCGTAGTAGCGACCATTCGCTGCTTGAATACCATAATAGCTCTTACCATCTGCCATAATGTGAATGGCTTCAACGTTACCTTGACCAGTTAATTTATCGCCTAAATATTCACGTGATACCAAAATCGCAAACTTAGTACCTTTACTGAGTTTTTGAAGGCTTACTTGCCATTGTAATGCTGAGCTTAATTGGCTGATTTGACGACCATCTAGACCTAAATCACGCAAACTTGATGCAAAAGATCCGTTAATTGTTCCTTTTAACACCTCTTTCTTCCAGATACTTTTCTTCTCTAGAATTTGGCGTTTAAACTTACCGTCTTCCGTGCGTTCATAAATACGTTCTTCTTTTTCAGACACCAACCAGTTTAAATACTCCAGCTGATCTTCTTTATCTAAAATCCAATAGAACTGCTGACCTGCGCGTAAATTTTTTAATTCAGGATATTCGGCAATTAAGTTCTTCGCTGTATCATCTTCCAAACCTGAAAGCTCTAACACATCTTTTAAGGAGTCGCCACGCACCACGGTATGACTAAATTGATCGGTAATACGCAATGCCTGATCGGCCACATCTAAAATACCACTCAGCGCATCTTGAGCATCTTTTGGTAAATCATTAAGATCATCAAATTGCGGTTTGATTTCATCGACTTCATCATCTTTGGCTTGAAGTTCATCATCATAAGAAGTTGCATCTTCCGTATTAGCATGTTGTTTTACTTCGGGATGTTCGCCTTCTTGAGATTGAGGATTACCCGATTCCGTTTTTTCAGGTGTCAGAGATTGATATTGAACGTTATCTACCATCTCTGGTTCAAGATTACTTTGCAGAGAAGGATCATAATCAGCGGTATCTTTAAAGGCGAGGAAAATGCCCGTTAAAATAAGCAAAAGTGCGGCGAAAAAAATCGCCGCTTTTATGCGGGATTTTCGTTTCCGTCTATCTCTGGCTAATTTAACGTGTTGAACCATTTGATACCTTTAAAATGAGTAAAAAGTTTTTCGTTTCTCAGACTACAAACTCTGGGAAAAATTCATTTTACCCTAAAAATATAAAATCTTATGCCTAAATATTAGGCATTGTCGGAATTTCTTGAGAAAAATAAGGAAATGAGCTATTTTAGTAGGCTATTTTTAAAGGGGGGATTATGCAAATTCACGCCATTCAACCAGCCCAACCAATACCACTAATTACACTGAAAAATATCAATGTGGTCTTTGAACAAAAGACCGCATTGCGGAATATTAATCTCAGCATTTATCCCAATTCCATTATCACCATTGTTGGGCCAAATGGTGGGGGAAAATCAACTCTTTTAAAAACCTTATTAAAATTACAAGCGCCAACATCCGGTGAAGTGATTTATAGCGCGAATGTCAGAATTGGCTATGTCCCACAAAAAATTCACCTCGATCACAGCTTACCGATGACGGTTGAGCGTTTTCTGGCGCTCAAAAAAGGTGTTAAAACACAAGAAATATCAACCGCACTTGAGCAACTCTCTATTACTCATTTGAGAAAAAATAATATGCAAAAACTCTCTGGTGGCGAGATGCAACGTGTATTATTGGCCCGTGCGATTTTGAATAAACCCAATTTACTGGTGCTAGATGAACCCACTCAAGGGGTGGATATTAATGGTCAAGCTGAACTTTATCAGCTAATTCATCGTACTCAACAAGCCTTAAATTGCGCAGTATTAATGGTTTCCCATGATTTGCATATCGTGATGGCGGACAGTAAAGAAGTGCTGTGCATCAATCAACATATTTGCTGTGCCGGCACACCAGAAAGCCTGTCGAATGATCCCACATTTATGCGCCTTTGGGGCAATCAAATCTCACAAAATGTGGGCTTTTATACACACCATCATAATCACCACCATAATATGCATGGTGATGTTTGTAGTTACAGCGCCAATCCATCAGAATGCCAACAATAAGGAAAAATCATGTTTGAGATTTTATTTCCCGCCTTGCTTACGGGCTTACTGCTTTCCTTAATTACCGCACCACTGGGTGCCTTTGTGGTATGGCGTAAAATGGCTTATTTTGGTGATACCCTTTCCCACTCGGCCTTACTCGGTGTGGCATTAGGCATTTTCTTACAAATTAATCCTTATGTTGCCATTGTGATTTTGACGATTATTCTTGCCGTATTAATGGTATGGCTCGAAAGTAACACGCAATTTTCAGTGGATACCCTTTTAGGCATTATCGCACACAGTTGTCTTTCTCTTGGTGTGGTCACGGTTGGTTTGCTTAAAAATGTCCGCGTAGATTTAATGAGTTATCTTTTTGGGGATTTGCTCGCTATTAATTTTAACGATTTACCTTATATTGGCGTGGGTGTCGTCATTGTATTAGGCACATTGCTTTACTTCTGGCAAGCCTTACTCTCCACCACAGTTTCACCTGAACTGGCTCAAGTGGAAGGCATTAACATTAAAAAAATGCGATTTATTTTGATGATTTTGACCGCACTTACCATTGCCTTAAGTATGAAGTTTGTTGGAGCTCTGATTATTACATCGCTATTAATTATTCCCGCCGCAACAGCAAGACGTTTTGCCAAAACACCTGAACAAATGGTGTTTATTGCGATTTTAATCAGTATGCTTTCCGTCGTTGGCGGGTTATTCCTTTCCGCCTTTTATGATACTGCTGCGGGGCCTTCTGTCGTGATTTGTTCCACATTTTTGTTTTTGTTATCATTACTAAAAAAGGAATATTTATAATCCGCTCCAACCAGTGAAAACCATTTGCACCGCACCTTAAATCTTGATAAAGTGCGGGCAACTTTTGACGATATTTTAGGATAAGAAATGAGCCAAGAATATTTAGATTTTGAATTACCTATTGCTGAACTTGAAGCCAAAATTGAAGCGCTACGTTCAGCATCTGATGACAAAATTGATTTACACGATGAAATTAAACGCTTGCAAAAGAAAAGCGATGAATTAACTAGAAAAACCTTTGCAAATCTTGATGCATGGCAGGTTTCTCGTATGGCACGTCACCCAAATCGTCCATACACGCTTGATTATATCGAACATATTTTTACTGATTTCCAAGAACTTGCGGGCGATCGTGCCTTTGCAGATGATAAAGCAATCGTAGGTGGTCTTGCTCGTTTAGATGGTCGCGCGGTAATGATTATCGGTCACCAAAAAGGTCGTACAGTAAAAGATAAAGTAACACGTAACTTTGGTATGCCAGCACCTGAAGGCTATCGTAAAGCGTTACGCTTAATGCAAATGGCTGAGCGTTTTAACTTGCCTATTATTACCTTTATCGACACGCCAGGGGCTTACCCAGGCATCGGTGCAGAAGAACGTGGTCAATCTGAAGCCATTGCTCGTAACTTACGTGAAATGTCTACATTAAGAGTGCCTGTTATCTGTACGGTAATCGGTGAAGGCGGTTCTGGTGGTGCATTAGCCATTGGTGTGGGTGACAAAGTGAATATGTTGCAATATTCAACTTATTCTGTTATTTCACCAGAAGGCTGTGCTTCTATCTTATGGAAAAGCGCAGAAAAAGCGTCAACCGCAGCAGAAGTCATGGGCTTAACCGCAACTCGTTTAAAAGAGTTAGGTTTAATTGATAATATCGTTCAAGAGCCATTAGGTGGTGCGCATCGTAATTATCATGAAATGGCACGTAATTTAAAACAATGCCTTATTGAAGAACTAAACGAACTCGATACCTTCGACAAAGATGGCTTATTAGAAAGACGTTATGAACGTTTAATGTCTTACGGTTATTGTTAATAAAATAGAAAAAGAGCGGTTAGTTTAACCGCTCTTTTTGTGTTTTGAAAAAAATGTTGCATGGATGCAAGAAACAGCATCAATGCCTAAAATAATATAAAAGGAGAACTCAAAATGAAAAACGTATTAGCAATCCAATCTCACGTAGTTTATGGTTTCGCTGGTAATAAATCTGCCACCTTTCCAATGCAGCTATTAGGCGTGGATGTATGGGCACTCAATACCGTGCAATTCTCTAACCATACTCAATATGGTAAATGGACAGGGATGGTGATCCCACAAGAACAAATTGGTGAGATCGCCAACGGTTTAGATGCCATTGGAAAACTGCAAGAATGTGATGCTTTGCTTTCTGGCTATTTAGGTTCAGCTGAGCAAGTTGACAAAATTATCTATGCTTTAGAAAAAATCAAAGCACGTAACCCAAATGCACTTTACTTGTGCGATCCAGTGATGCCAAATGCCGAAAAAGTCTGCGTGGTGGCGGATGGTGTACGTGAACGCTTAATTGAAAAAGCCATTCCACGTGCAGATATTATGACGCCAAACCTTTCTGAGCTTCGTACGCTTTCTGACTTCCCTATCAATACGTTTGAAGATGTCCTCAAAGCGGCTAATGCGTTAGTTGCCAAAGGTGTGAAAAAAGTGTTGGTCAAACACCTAGGAAAAGCAGGTAAATTAAATGATCCCAATACCTTTGAAATTATTATGGCGACACCTGAAGGTGTATGGCATTTAAATCGTCCACTTTATAAATTTAGCTTTGAACCTGTTGGTGTGGGTGATTTAATTGCGGGGACTTTCTTGGCGCATTACTTAAACTGTGGCAATGATGTAGAAGCTTTTGAAAAAATGAATAATGCGGTGGCGGGCGTAATGAAAACTACCTTTGATTTAAAATCTTACGAACTCCAACCTATTGCAGCACGTTTTGAGATCTTAAATCCAAGCACAAACTACAAAGCTGTTAAAGTTGCCTAATGGATCTTTTTTCATTATTCCAAGCACAAATCCCAACCACCGCCAATAAGCTTTTCATCGCTTTTAGCGGTGGTTTGGATTCAACTGCACTGCTTTCTTTAGTTAAAAAACTCAGCGAAAAACGACCGCACTTAAGTCTGCGAGCTATCCATATCCATCATGGATTAAGCCCGAATGCGGGTGCTTGGACGGCTCATTGCCAACAACTCTGTAAACAATTTGCCATTCCACTTATTATTGAAAAAGTCAAAGTGGAAATGCACGATGGCATTGAAGCTGGGGCAAGAGAAGCGCGTTATCAGGCGATTTTGAAACATATTCAGCCAGATGAATATCTGGTCACTGCACATCATTTAAATGATCAAACTGAGACTTTTTTCCTAGCGCTAAAACGAGGCGCAGGATTACAAGGTTTAGGCGCAATGCAGAAAGAAAGTCAATTGTTCGGGATGCCTATTCTACGCCCGCTTCTTTCTTTTACCCGTAATGAATTAGAAGATTACATTCAGCAAGAAAATCTGTCTTGGGTCGAAGACGAAAGTAATCAAGATAATCATTACGATCGCAATTTCTTACGTAACCAAATTTTGCCTGAAATACGCCAACGCTGGGGACATTTTGATCATGCAGTTCAGCGTGCCGCACAACATTGTTTTGAGCAACAACAATTAATTAATGAATTATTACAAACTTGCTTTGAGCAACATCTTCTTGAGGATCAAAAACAGTTTTCACTCGTAAATTTTCTAGACTATTCATTGCAAAAACAAACCGCACTTTTACGAATGTGGTTGGCTAAAAATCAGATAGCCATGCCAACGCAGATTCAATTAGCACATATTATTGATGATGTAATTAAAGCCAAAGCAGATGCAACCCCCCAATTTCAACTCGGAGAACATATTATTCGCCGATATCAACAACGTCTCTATTTAACAGAGAAATTCGTTGATTTGTCGAAAACTTGTCTTGATATGCCGTTAAATCAACAGATTACTTTGCCTGATAATCTTGGAACAATTTATGCAACCCACAATGAGACAGGTATTTTAGTCAATTGGAACGAAAAACAGGTTCAACTTGCCGATACGCAAGAACCGATTCAAATACGATTTGCTTATACTGGCAAGGTAAAACGACAACATAATCGTCCTGCCGAAACCATGAAAAAAATCTGGCAAGAGCTCGGTGTTACGCCTTGGCAACGACATCGTATTCCACTCATTTTTTATGGTGAGACTTTACAAAGTGCGGTGGGGTTTTTCCGTGTTTTTCAGAACTTAGAAAAATAAAAAATGGGTGATGATTCACCCATTTTTATGATTAAGAAAAGCGTTTAAAATGCCTGCCGTAAATTCTTTCCGTAAATAAAACCCCAGCGGCAAGGTATCAATCACCTCCCCATTTTTACCAATGCCTTTCGTAATGGCTTTGCTGTTAGCACCTTTTGGACGCAGCTGCATGACTTCACCAATACGTGCCGTAATCTCATCTAACTTTCCGAGCACAATATAATCCATCAACTCTTCCCAATCTTGTTTTAATTGACGTTCTTGCTCAGCGCTTGGCTTCCATAAAATTGGCGTGCCGATATGGCGTTCACGTAATGGAATATGACGGCTGCCTTCAATTGGCATCCAAAGTACACAAGAAAGTTTATGACGAACGTGGGAATTTTCCCATTTAACCCCTGAATTTTGTACCAATGGGGCAAGGCTCACAAAAGTGGTTTCAAGAGGATAACCCTCAGCATTAATCGGTAACGTTTTAAGTTCAACACCTAAATGAGAAAAATCCTGTTCAGCTTTACTCCCTGCCGTTGCGCCTAAAGCGCGCTCTAATAACATGCCTACCCAGCCTTTATCACGTTTTAAATCAAGCGGGACGGGGATATGCAATTCATCAGCTAACTCCCCAAAAGTTAAGCCTGCAATTGATTGTGCTTGGGAAAGCAATTGTTCAAGGTTTTGTGGAATCATTCGTGATATTTCTTAAAAAAGCGAGGCTTCGTGTTTTCAGTGCCTTTATCAATATAAGGAATTTTTTCTAACTGTAATAAAAAACGTTTTGCCTCTAAGCCACCACCAAAACCAGTTAAAGTACGATCTTTACCTAAAATTCGGTGACAAGGAATAATAATGCTAATCGGATTACTGCCTACCACGCCACCCACGGCACGAACAGCTTTAGGATTATTAATCCGTAACGCCAGCTCTCCATAAGTTGAAAGCTCGCCATAATCAATTTCTCGCAAGGCTTGCCAAATCGCTTGTTGAAACACGGTGCCTTCTGGTTTTAAAGGAATGTCTGAAAAACGCTCAACTTCCCCATTAAAATATCGTTCAAAAGCCAACCGCACTTTTTGAAAAATAGGCAATTCATCTTTCTTGTGCCATTTTGGATTAGGCGCATATTGCTCTTTTTCAAAATCAATATGAGTAATACTTTCACCATCAGATAAAATCAAAAGACATCCAACTGGTGAGGGATAATAAGTGTAATAAAGTGCGGTCATTTTTCGCCTTATTTTATAAAAGAAAAGCACACCTCGTGTGGAAGTGTGCTTTATTATCCTTGATTTTTTCTAAATTAGAAACGGTAGTTAATATTTAAACCGTAAAGATTAGCTTTAGAAGTCACTTTAAATTGACCAGATAAGCCTTCTTTAAAGCTATTTTTCTTACCACGTAAATGTGAATATCCGAAATCAGCAGATAGATTTGGCGTAAAACGATAAGTTGCACCTAAGCTATACCACATACGATCTGTATCTGGAATTGAAATAGAAGGATGATTTACGCTTGCACTCTTATCGTATGCAACGCCTGCTCTCAATGTCAAGGCGTCATTTGCATTATAAGAAAAACCTAGAGCATAGCGTGATGCATTACTAAATTTCTCATCCTTATGGAATAAGGTATTACCATTATTACCATATGCTGTTAAGCTTTTTAAGCGTTTCCATTCAGTATATTTATAACTATATTGAACAGCTAATTTATCCGTGATTTTATGGAAACCAGAGAATTCCCAATAAGCTGGTAAATTTAACGTTAAACTTCCTGGCACATTTTCCCCACCTGTCGCTTGACTAATCGGTAAAGAAACACCTGAAGCAGCTAAACGCATTAGTAATGCATTATAAGCAACAGGGAATTGATTTGAATATTCACCTTTAAACTTAACATTTACAGCAGAATGATATGCTAAGCCCCAGCGATGGTTTTCATTTAATTTATAAGTTAACCCTGCATTCCAACCAAGGCTCCATTTATCACCTTTAATTTTTGACACAGATGTATTTGATGGCATATTTGCTAATTGACCCGCAACAGCATTTAACTGAGCAGCCTGAACCGCCTGTCCTGCATTAGCTGCTTGAGTCGCTTTAGCCTGTAACTGACGAGCAATCGCTTTACCACCGATGCCTAGATGACGTTCAACCTCTGCATCTGAGTGAATCGCATTTAAACCGAAACCCGCACTAAATCCATAACCAAGATCATATGCCCCACTTAAATTAAAGTTTAATGCTGTCAATTCTGTTCTACCGCCATAAACACCAGCAGCATATTGATTGCCATACTCAGATTTCAAACCATAATTTACGTTTAATCCTCCACCTAATGCGAAACGCTCTGTGACAGGAACAACAGCATACATGTTTGGAACGATTGCATTTGGAATCACATTTTTATGATTAGCAGGTACGCCACCAATAGATCCAGCAACATCAACATCTGCATCAACTAAAATACCACCAACAGAAAACTCTGCTTTTTTAAACTCAGTCATTAACGCAGGGTTGGTAGCCACTACAGATGCATTATCTGCTACTGCTGCATTACCCGCATAAGCCATACCAAGACCTGAAGTCGATACTTCCGCCAATTGAAACGCTGCAGCATTTACCCCACCAGCTGCTAATAACATCGCAGTTGCTAATACAGATTGATTAAATTTTTTCATTTGGAAACCTTTGTTATAAATAAAAATCTGGGCGATTCTAAAACCCGAATCTATTGAGTGCAAATTATTTTAGATTAATTTAAAAGTGTTCCGACCAGTGATAAATAAATGATATTTAAATTTAAAAAATGCGGCTACTTTGGCAGAGCGTTTTAAAAATGCTAGAATAAAACCAATCTTAATTTGAAATAAGGAAATCCTATGACAGTAACATGCAAAGCAGAAGAATCTCTCACTTGTAGTTGTGTTGATGTGGGTACGATTATTGACGGTTCAGATTGCGCTGTTGATATTCATCAAACCTATGCGAATAAAGCTGAAGCTGAAGCGGCACTTAATCGTTTCATGGAAAAAGCACGCAAAACAGAAAGCGATCCTTGCGACATTAAAAGTGAAATCACAGAAACTGAAAATGGCGCCAATTTAACGGCGCGTTTTACATTTAGCTGCCAAGCTGAAGCGATGATTTTTGAATTAGCGAATCGCTAAAAATACATTAAAAAATAACCGCACTTTATCCTTTAAAATAAAGTGCGGTTATTTTTTTAGTTAAAACCCAATTAAATCACTATCGCAAACGTTTGCTTAATCTGATACAATCACGCCGTTTTATCATTTAACCTAAAAATATAGGACAACATTGTGAGCAAACCATCATTAAGTTATAAAGATGCAGGCGTGGATATCAATGCCGGTAACGAATTAGTTGAACGTATTAAACCACACGTAAAACGGACAACTCGCCCTGAAGTCATCGGGGGATTAGGTGGGTTTGGTGCATTATGTGCCATTCCAGGCAAATATAAAGAACCTATCCTTGTTTCCGGTACAGACGGTGTAGGAACCAAATTACGTTTAGCCATTGACTTAAAAAAACACGATACTATCGGTATTGATTTGGTTGCAATGTGTGTTAACGATCTAGTCGTGCAAGGTGCCGAACCATTATTCTTCTTAGATTACTATGCGACTGGAAAACTTGAAGTCGATGTTGCCTCTGATGTGGTAAAAGGTATCGCTGAAGGTTGTGTACAATCGGGTTGTGCATTAGTCGGCGGTGAAACTGCCGAAATGCCAGGTATGTACCACGCTGGCGATTATGACCTAGCAGGTTTCTGTGTGGGTGTCGTCGAAAAATCAGAAATCGTTGATGGTAGCCAAGTTAAAGTAGGAGATGCTTTAATTGCACTAGGTTCAAGTGGCCCGCATTCAAATGGTTATTCTTTAATTCGTAAAGTCATTGATGTTGCTGGCGTCAACCTAGCCACTGAGCAATTAGATGGTCATCCATTAAGTGAACAAGTGCTTGCACCGACAAAAATCTATGTAAAATCTGTTCTCGCTTTAATCAAACAAACGAAAGTCCATGCTATCGCACACTTAACGGGTGGCGGTTTCTGGGAAAATATCCCTCGTGTATTACCGAAAAATACCAAAGCGGTTATTGATGAAAGCAGTTGGGAATGGCAACCCGTATTCAAATGGTTACAAGAAAAAGGCAACATTGAAACCTATGAAATGTACCGCACATTTAACTGTGGCGTTGGTATGGTGATTGCATTACCACAATCGCAAGTGGAAACCGCTTTAGCGATTTTAAAACAATCCGGTGAAAATGCCTGGTTAATCGGTCATATTGAAAATGCGACAGATAACGAACCACAAGTTATTATTAAATAATTTCTCTTTTCCATTTCAGGGCGAAAATTTCAGAATGAAAGGTTCGCCCTTCTTTTATGCAGAATAATATGAAAAAAATTGCCGTCCTGATTTCAGGACAAGGATCAAATCTTCAAGCAATAATTGAGGCTTGTCAAACCCGCTTTATTCCAGGAAAGATTGTGACTGTCATCAGTAATAAAATCGATTCATTTGGCTTAAAACGCGCTAAAAGTGCGGGCATTCCTAGCCGAGTTTTTTTGCGCCAAGATTTTAGTTCCAATCTCGCTATGGATAAGGCTATAGGGGATTATTTAGACGCTCTCAATATTGATCTCATTGTGTTAGCCGGTTACATGAAAATCTTAACCAAACCATTCACACAACGTTTTGCTGGGAAAATTTTAAATATTCATCCTTCCCTTCTGCCAAAATATCCTGGGTTACATACTTATCAAAGGGCACTTGAGAATGGCGAGAGTGAACATGGTACAACCGTGCATTTTGTCAATGAAGAGCTCGATGGCGGCGCCATTGTGTTACAAGCTAAAGTACCGATTTTCCCTGGTGATACCGTCGAGGAAATTGAACTTCGTACACGTGAACAGGAATATAATATTTATCCTTTAGTGATTAAATGGTTTATTGAAGAGCGATTAAAGCTCGAAAACGGTATAGCGTATTTAGATGCCTCCCCTTTACCGATATCTGGCTATGCCGCTGAATAAAGTGAAATAAAAAAGCGATACACATTGTGTACCGCTTTTTTCAGAGCAAGGTTCTATTAGAAACGATAACCTAAACCGACGAAATATACTGTAGGGTCAAGTTTCACCTTCACCGTATGATGTTCACCAGCTAAATTAAAACGCGCTTTGGTTTTAATGTTCGCGTACCACATTGCCGCATTGAAATAAAGATTGTCGGTCAGTTTAATATCGACACCCACGTTCGCAATTGGGCCAACTGAATCTTTTAATCTAAGATCAGATACGCCAGCTAACTTAGCTTTTTCACTGAAAAATGTCGTGTAGTTAAGACCCGCGCCTACATAAGGACGTACGCTAGCATCTTTATCAAAGAAATAGTATTGAGCATATACACTTGGCGGTAAATGTTTAGTTTTACCTACTAAGGCAGAACCTAACTTAATTTCATGACTGAAAGGGGTCGCCGCAAGTAATTCTACCCCGATGTTATCAGTGAACATATAAGTACCGGTTAAACCCAATTGAGTATTGTTGTTCACTTTAAATTTAAAGACATCGCTATTTGTGGTGGTGTGTGTATCCACAAGAACACCACCCGCTCTAACAATAACATCACCTTGCTGATGTGCGTTTGCAAAACCCGCTAATAATGCCGCGCTTAATCCCAATGCTAATGCTGCTTTTTTCATTTTGACTCCTTAGTCATTTTCTTTAAGATTAATTCCCATACAAATTATGGGTAAATATATGATACCTATTTTTAAGTATTAAAAATGTGATCTCTATCAATTTTTTAGAAATTAATGATTAATAATTTTTGATCTAGAACAATTTCTTGTATTTTTAGTTTTTTGATGTCAAAGCTTGTATAATTACTTCACTTTTTTTACCGAGAAAATACAATGCAAATTAACTTTACTCAGATTTTTCAAGATAGCCTCAACTTTATGCGTAATCAGCGAAAAACCGTGCTACTTTTCGTTGGTATTTTCATCATCTCACAATTGATTAATGCATTAGTCAGTGTCCCAATGCCGAGTTTGGGTGATAATCCTAATCCATCACAACAGGATATTATTGATGCATTGAGTAAAGTGGAGCCAACTGCACTGATTGGATCTTTTTTATTCCAACAATTATTGATGTCTTTTATTGCGACCTTCGGTATTGCAACCATTCATCATATTAGTCTGCAAAATGAAAATCCGATTAATCAAGGTCTCATGCTTACATTGCGTCGTTTTTTAGGTGTGGTCGTTTTAGATATTTTTATGAGCTTGCCACTTCTCTTTGGCATAGCGGATGTCATGAGCTCATTTTTAAGCAAAAATGCCCTCTCCCCTCTAGCCTTTGTTTCAATGGTATTTGGTTTATTTTTCTTTGTTCGCCTATGCTTATCGCCTGTGCATTACATTGCCGCAAATCAATCTATCGGGCAAAGTGCTTTACAGGTGTGGCGTGCAGGTATTAAACGTAATGGCTTATTAATTATTTATGCCTTGCTCACTTATTTACTTCTTCCTTTAGTGGTGAATACCATTGGTGCACTCTTGGGTTCATCATTTTTAAGTGCTATCGTTGGTATCTTGGCTGCATTATTTCAAATGTTTATTTTGGTATTTACTTACCGTTTTTACAGCTTATTTATGAAGGCATAATATGAAACAACTTCTTAAATTCATCCCTCTTGTTCTCTTTTTCATCACCTACAAAATATCTGGTGTGCGTGAAGCTGCGATTGTCTTAGTTATTGCAACTATTGTGCAGATGATTGTGTTAAAACTGAAATATGGTGTCATTGAAAAACAACAAAAAATTATAGCCATTGCTGTCGTCTTTTTTGGCTTACTCACAGCCTATTTCGATAAAATCGTATACCTACAATGGAAAGTTACTATCATTAATGCTTTGTTTGCCATTGCTTTATTGGTTGCACAATTCCAATTCAATACGCCACTGGTGAAAAAGTTATTAGGCGAAGAAATCCAATTACCTGATAATGTGTGGAACAAATTGAATTTAGGCTGGGCTGGATTTTTCATTCTGTGTATGCTTGTAAATATTTATATCAGTCAAAATATGTCTGACAATGCTTGGGTTTACTTCAAATCTTTTGGTTTACTTGGTATGACCTTTGTTGCAACAATCATCAGCGGTGCTTATATTTACCGTTACTTACCTAAAGATGATCAAAAAAATGACGAGGACAAATAATGGTTTCAAATCTTACAGATAAAGAAGGTCGTCAATCTAAAGGCGTATTATTACTACGTACCTTAGCGATGCCTTCAGATACCAACGCCAATGGCGATATTTTCGGTGGCTGGATTATGTCCCAAATGGATATGGGCGGAGCAATTCTAGCGAAAGAAATCGCTCATGGCCGTGTGGTCACTGTTGCCGTTGAAAGTATGAACTTCATTAAGCCTATCTCTGTAGGGGATGTAGTTTGCTGCTACGGACAATGTCTTAAAGTGGGACGTTCTTCCATTAAAATTAAAGTGGAAGTATGGGTGAAAAAAGTCTCTAGCGAACCCATTGGTGAACGCTATTGTGTCACCGATGCCGTCTTTACCTTTGTTGCAGTGGATGCTGACGGAAAATCTCGCAGCATTCCACGTGAAGGTAACCATGAATTAGAGCAAGCCTTAAAAACAATTGAAGAATTACACCTAAGTTGCTAACAGGAGAAACATATGTACTATGTAATTTTTACCCAAGATATTCCAGGCACTTTAGAAAAACGCCTTGCTGTACGTGAGCAGCATCTCGCTCGTTTAAAACAATTACAAGCAGAAGGTCGCTTATTAACTGCCGGTCCCAATCCAGCTATTGACGATGAAAACCCAGGCGAAGCTGGCTTTACCGGCTCGACAGTGATTGCTCAATTCGAAAGCCTGTCTGCAGCAAAAGACTGGGCGGCACAAGATCCTTATGTTGAAGCTGGCGTTTACGGTGATGTGATTGTGAAGCCTTTCAAAAAAGTTTTCTAAATAAAACGAACTCTACACTCAAAGACGGATCTAAATATCCGTCTTTCTCTTTATATGGAACCTCCTATGCGAGCACTTAAACACACGACAATTTCGTTATTAATTTTAACCGCACTTTCAGGCTCAGCTTTGGCTAATCAGCATGCCCATAAAAGCAAAAATGAAACAGCGCCACAAATTAACCTTGCAGAAGAACAAGCCAAATGGGCACAACAACAGCACTCTCATGAATTAAAGCTGATTGAACAACGTGCAACTTTTCTACAATTAGAGTCGCTCCTAAAAAGTGCGGTCAAAAATAATCATGTTTCTAATAATGCTAAATTATTTCTTGGCTTATTGATTCTTTAAAAGGTTATCCATTGCAAACTGATGCTATAGCGGCTTATTTAGATGCACGTATAAAAACCGTTAATCGCGATACACCTCGTGAAGAAGTGAATGCATTGCGAACAGACATTGAACAATTTATTCAACAGCATGCCTCTCATTTTCTACGCGGAAAATTAGAACAAAGCATTTTTACATTATTAACCAATGCTGAAGATACTCAAGCACTCGCCGAACTCACGCCAAATAATTTGGAAAGACAAATTGCCGTACTTACGGCTAAATATCAAATAGAAGCAGCCAATACTAGTCAAACGGCAGAAAATCCATCAAACGATAAGAATAAATCGGCTATTTTGTCTGAATATGAACAACTTTGGCTTAATAATGCTGAACTTCCTAATGATGCTCAACTCTGGGCGGCTTGGTATTCACAAGGTGGACGCACTGAAGAGAAGATCTATCAAAAAGCGGAAATGCTCTTTGGTAAAAATGATGCTAAAGGATTAGAAATACTCACTAAAGAGTTAGAAAAAATTGAGAACGCTAAAAAAGATGAGCAAGTAGCCGCTCATTTAGCGCTCTATCAGGATCTCTTAAAAAATCCAGCCAATTTGAAAACACTCGCTGACTCATTGCCATTAATTGATGGTAATACGAATAAAATCATCAATAAATTTGTCGTAGTGCTAGGTTTTGCTCGTTATTTGCGGACCATTCCAGAAAATATGAATGAGCCAACATTCACCCCTTACGAGCAATGGGCGAAGACTTGGCAATTAAACGAAGCTGAATTACGTGATTGGAAAATCGCCTTTATTAACCGTTTCTTTGATAATGAAAGTCCTAATTTTGTGCAATGGCGCGATCAAGAACTTCTCAAACTCAACGCAGATAATCTCATTGAACGTCGTTTGCGTACGGCTATTTGGCAACAAACGGATTTATTAGGTTGGTTGAATGCCCTTTCAGATGAAGCGAAGCAAAAACAAGAATGGCGTTATTGGATGGCTAAAATAGCTGCTCAAGCATCCGATAAAGATGCGAAACAACGATTAGAAGCTTTATCGAAAGAACGTGGGTTTTATCCAATGTTGGCAGCGGTCAAATTAGGCCATTCCTACAAACTGGAAATGCCTAAAATTCCTCAAGAGTCCAATATCCAAGAGAAGTATGCTACTGAATTAGCTGAGATTGCAGAACTGCGTCAATTAGATCGATTAGGCGCAGCCAAACAACGTTGGCGTTCTCTATTAGAAAAATTACCGCAAGAGAAACAACTTGCGTTAAGCCAATATGCAAATGAACAAAATTGGTTTGAATTAGGCGTAGATGGCTCGATTATTGCGAAAGCATGGGATTATATCAACTTACGCTTACCAAATGCTTACAGTCAATATTTTGATATTGCCATCAGTAATGTGAATCTCAACACAACGGAACCGCAAGCAGTTGTGGATAATCGCGTAACCAAAACTTTTGCGATGGCCATTGCTCGCCAAGAAAGTACTTGGAATCCAATGGCACAATCTTCTGCAAATGCTCGAGGATTAATGCAGCTATTACCAAGTACCGCGCAAAAAACAGCAGAAAATCAGCAACTTCCTTATAACGGAGAGTTAGATTTATTCAAACCGCTTAATAATATTTTACTCGGTACGGCTCACTTAAATGAGTTAAATGCTAAATACCCTAATAACCGCATTTTGATCGCCTCTGCCTATAATGCGGGTGCAAGCCGTGTAGAAAAATGGCTTGCGAGAGCCAATGGCAAATTGGCTATGGATGAATTTATTGCCTCCATTCCATTCTTTGAAACTCGAGGTTATGTTCAAAACGTATTAACTTACGATTTTTACTATCAAAACCTACAAGACAAAGAAAAATTACAAACCTTTAGCAAAGAGGAATACGATCGGCTATACTAGTCGCACTAGTTTAATAGTATAGGGTTGTTGATATGTATATTAGTCGCAATTTAGAACAATGGAATGCTTTCCTAGCGACCTTGCAAACCGCATTTGAGCAAGGCAAAGCACAAGATTTCTTAACGCTTCTGCTCACTCCTGATGAACGTGATGCGGTGGGGTTACGTTTACAAATCGTGGCACAGTTATTGGATAAAAATCTCTCCCAACGAGAGATTCAACAAAATCTCAATACCAGTGCGGCAACCATTACGCGTGGTTCTAATATGCTTAAAACAATGGATCCGGATTTTATAAACTGGGTGAAAAGCCAACTCGATGAGCAAGCTGCAAAAAACTAAGCGAATTCTGACCGCACTTTTACATCTTTTTCGCCCATCTTGGTGGAAAAAAAATTGGCAACGGGTTGCGTGGTGTTTTTCTCTCGCAATCCTGGCGTTTTTCATTTGCTTCCGCTTTATCCCTGTTCCCTTCTCTGCCTATATGGCACAGCAAAAAATCGGGCACTTATTACAGTTGGATTTCAGCTATTCAATCAAATACGATTGGGTGAGCCTTGATGAAATCTCACCGAATATGCAACTTGCGGTGATTGCCGCTGAAGATCAAAAATTTCCAAACCATTGGGGCTTTGATTTTGAGGCAATTCAAAAGGCCTTTAAATTTAATGAAAAATCTCGCCGAACCCGAGGCGCTTCAACGATTTCTCAACAAACAGCAAAAAATCTTGTTCTCTGGCATGGACAAAGTTGGTTTCGCAAAGGATTAGAAGTTCCCACAACGGCATTAATGGAAATCTTTTGGTCCAAAGAACGCATTTTAGAAGTGTATTTGAACATCGCAGAATTTGGTAATGGCATCTTTGGTGTAGAAGCAGCTAGTCGCTATTACTTCAAAAAATCAGCGAAAAATTTAACTCAATCAGAAGCGGCATTACTCGCTGCAGTTTTACCGAATCCGATTATCTATAAAGTAAATAAGCCTAGTGCATTAGTTCGTAAAAAACAAAGTTGGATTATGGGACAAATGAATGGATTAGGCTTAAATTATCTGAAAGAAATGTAGATTTTCCATAAAGAAGAAAACCTTGAAACTCACTTTAAGTTTCAAGGTTTTAAATTTGGTGGAGATAATCGGGATCGAACCGACGACCTCTTGAATGCCATTCAAGCGCTCTCCCAACTGAGCTATATCCCCAAATAACGCAAGCTATGATAAATTTCGGCTGATAAACTGTCAATATTGAAATAATCACATCCCGTTTATCAGCCTAAATATTAAGCGTTTTGAGATTTAATAAAATCAATGGCACGTTGGATACGCGCTAACACACGTTCACGACCGATACCCACTAATGTCACATCCATAGAAGGTGATTGACCTGAGCCTGTCACTGCCACGCGTAATGGCATCCCGACTTTACCCATACCCAATTCTAATTCAGCTGCGGTTTGTTCAATCGCTTCATGCGTAGAATGTAAATCCCAGCTAGAAAGTGCGGTCAATTTTTCTTTTACTTTTTCAAGTGGTTCAATCGCCGCTGTTTTAAAGTGTTTCTTCACCGCTGCTTCATCAAAGCTTTCAAACTCTTCGAAGAAATAACGGCTTGCTGATGCCATTTCTTTTAAGGTTTTACAACGTTCGGCAAGCATCGTCACGATTTCAGTTAATGCTGGGCCATTTGATGTATCAATACCTTGATCTTTATAGTGCCATGCAAGGTGTTTTGCCACATATTCAGGTGGTAATTCACGAATGTAATGATGATTTAACCACAATAATTTTTCAGTGTTAAATGCACTCGCAGACTTACTCACATGATCTAATTCGAAGAATTTAATCATTTCTTCACGTGTAAAGATCTCTTGGTCACCATGACCCCAACCTAAACGAACAAGATAGTTAATTAAGGCTTCAGGTAAATAACCGTCATCACGATATTGCATCACACTTACCGCACCATGACGTTTTGAAAGTTTTTGACCATCATCACCATTAATCATGGAAACGTGCGCATATACTGGGATTGGTGCGCCTAAGGCTTTTAAGATATTAATTTGGCGCGGGGTGTTGTTAATATGGTCTTCACCACGCACAACGTGAGTAATACCCATGTCCCAGTCATCCACTACCACACAGAAGTTGTAGGTTGGTGAACCATCGGTACGACGAATAATTAAATCATCTAATTCGCTGTTGCTGATTTCAATGCGACCACGCACGGCATCATCAAACACGACTGAACCTTCTGTTGGATTTTTAAAACGTACAACATGTGGCTCATCGGCTGAATGATTGTGATCATGTAAACAATGACGGTCATAACGTGGTTTTTCTTTGTTTTGCTCTTGTGTATGGCGTAATTCTTCTAAGCGTTCTTTAGAGCAATAGCAACGATAAGCCAAGCCTTGCTCAATCATTTCATCAATCACTTGATTGTAACGATCAAAGCGTTTGGTTTGATAGTAAGGACCATGTTCCCAAGCTAGGTTTAACCAGTCCATCCCTTCAATGATTGCCGCTGTTGCTTCTGGTGTAGAACGCTCTAAATCGGTATCTTCAATACGTAATACAAACTCACCGTTGTTATGTTTTGCAAATAGCCAAGAATAAAGGGCTGTACGTGCGCCGCCAACGTGCAAATAACCTGTCGGGCTTGGGGCAAAACGCGTACGTACTTTGACATTCGGATCTAATTCAAAAGGAGGATCAATTTTCATTTTCTTAATAACCTATTCATTTACAAAAATTACCTTTATTTTACTACGACTTGCGTGAGTTCTAAATAAAAAATCTGATTTTATGCCTATTTTTGCAACAACTAGACGCTTTTTCATAAAAATATATTGACTGAAATCTCATTATACTTATAATGCCAATCCACAACATTAAGGGCGATTAGCTCAGTTGGGAGAGCACCTCCCTTACAAGGAGGGGGTCACTGGTTCGAGACCGGTATCGCCCACCACTTTTTCCAAAGTAGACTTTAATGTTGTAAAAGTTTGACCAAGCGGGCGATTAGCTCAGTTGGGAGAGCATCTCCCTTACAAGGAGGGGGTCACTGGTTCGAGACCGGTATCGCCCACCACTTTTCTAAAGTGTTCTTTCCGCTCAAACTTTCCCATTATTTAAACGCTTTTCTTATGTGGGCGATTAGCTCAGTTGGGAGAGCACCTCCCTTACAAGGAGGGGGTCACTGGTTCGAGACCGGTATCGCCCACCACTTAATTTTAGTGTTTAAATAAATCCGAATACCTTTTCAGGTGCATCGGGCGATTAGCTCAGTTGGGAGAGCACCTCCCTTACAAGGAGGGGGTCACTGGTTCGAGACCGGTATCGCCCACCACTTTTCTTAAAGTCCTTTTTTAAATCAGTCAAATTAGCATTAGTTCTGTTTTATCTTATAAATAAAAACGGCCACAAAACTTTTCGTTTTATGACCGCACTTCTATCTAATTTTGGGATTAAACTGGCTCTAAACCTAACACTTTGCGTCCATTAATACTCGCAATATCAACCATTGCATCAAGATGTGGGAAACGACAGCCTGCAGCAAGTAAGCTTAGTTCTTGCCATAAATCCCCTTCACAAAGTGGCACCATATAATCACAGATATTATCTGTACCTAAGGCCACTGTAATTCCTTCCGGAATCATTTCATCTGCTGGTGTCAAGGCATTATGGAAAGGCATCAAATCTTCTTTTCGATTACTATCAATCCACGCCATTGGGCAAGCAATCATCATCATTTTTGCCTGACGCATTTTTTCATAAAGTTTATAGCGATATTCTTTGCTGTGGGCACCAATGGAAATACCATGGATTGCCACGACTCTCCCTTCCATACCATGCTCGATAGTTTTATCGCAAAGCTGCTCAGTTTCTTTTTCTTTAGGAGAATTGAATTGATCCACATGTACATGACACATAATGCCGCGAGATTTAGCAGTATCAAGCAGAATGTCCATTGCATCAAGACCGCGACCATAATCAAGCTCATCGCGATAAGGTAAACCACCAATCATATCCACCATATCAGAGCCAATATCAAACCATTTGCGTGCTTCTGGCTCAATGACCCCTTTTAAGGTTTGATTCGCAAATTTCAAAATAATGTCATGCTTATAAACTTCGCGAGCTTTGTGTGCAGCAATGATGGCTCGGTCTTCACAAATTGGGTCGATATCCACAAAAGTACCAAATGCCGTCACCCCTTGGGAAATCATCAGCTCAATCGATTGACAGAAACGGGCGTAATAATCATCAACACTTGATGTACGTTTCACTTCATCTACCAAATCCCATTTTTGTTGAAGATTACTATTGTGATAAATGCCAATTTTTTCGGGTGTCATTGTAAAAGCACGATCTGCGTGAGCGTGGGCATTGACCCAGCCACCTTTTTTAATGATTTCGTCTCGAATAAACGTTTTAAAGCTACGAACGTGATTTCTCATAATAACTCCGCCAAAAAAGAAAGGAAAAGAGAGACGAGAAGTGTATTAATTGAAAAGCAAACCCAATAAGGGTCAGATCTATTGTGAATTGTTTACAATGTTATGAAAAATTCGCAGATTTTAATTAATAACATCTTTTCAGTCTTTCAACTGGGTTGCAAAGTATAAAATTTTAAGCACAAAAAAGCTATCTATTTATTGACAAAAGAACGCTCTTGTTTGAAAACCTCTAAGAATAAGCCAAGCGGTGGGCGGCTAGAAGATTGCTCAGTATAAGTGCGGTCAAATTTCTTATAGTTTCCTTTGCGATCAATATGATACTGTGTGCCATCTGGCTGAATAATGACATTCCAACGGAAATTCGATGCCAACACCCAAGGATCGCCATTAAGCTCAAATAAATTACGGCCTTGTGCATAATCCGAAACTGGATTTTTCACTTTAAAGATTGATGACATCAATGCTGGTAATAAATCGGTATGGCTCGTTAATTTAGAGACTTCTTGCACCGGTAAATCTTTCCAGTAAACAATAAACGGTACTTGGATTTCATCACGACCAAAATAGTTTTCTTGCTCTTTTTCATTCAGCTTATTAAACGTTGTACCATGTTCTGCTGTAATAATGACTATCGTATTCTCTAAAGAAACTGATGCTAAGGTTTCATCAATCTGTTGGTCTATATCTGCAAGCGATTTGGTGTAATTTTCTTCCGTTTGATCTGCAATATCTAAATCCACATAAGCAAACCAAGGTTTATCCTCTTTTAAGAGAGATAAAACGCCATTTATCGCTTCTTTTGACGAAGAAGCGTTTACTTTAGGCAATTTCACATTACGGAACAAGGCTTGTTTAAATAAGCTATCTTTAAATGCTGTAGACGAATAAGCGACAAATTGATATTTCTCATCTTGTAGCTTTGTAATTAATACCGACGGTATGTGATTACTCAAAATACTGTCTGTATAATTTGCATTCAATCCATAGAATAAGCCCACTAAGCCGGCATTGTTCGTATTGCCGCTACTGTAATGATTCGTAAATTGAGTAGAGCTTGTGGCAAATTCAAACAATTTAGGCATTTTCTCACTAGTCAGCGCATCATAACGTAAGCCTGAAACAGTAATCACGAGGATATTTGGTTTGTTCTCAACTTGCTCAAACTGAAGGTCTTTTTTCGGATAATCAAGTTTTAATGCATCTAAACGCCCTTCTTGCTCTAAGCGCTGAGAGTATGTTTCCGCATTAATGAACCCCTGTTTTTCCAAAAAGGTTCGAGCAGTCATTGGATAAGAAAGTGGGAAATTTGAGCGTTGCATGGTAATCGGACGATATAAAAATGCATCCGCCCAAGCATAAATTAAGTGTGTTGCAATAAAAGTAGATGTCAGCACTAATCCGACTTTCTTCAGCCATTTTTGACGTTCTAAACTACGTAATTTTTCCCAACTCCAACGGGAGAAAAGCATTTGAATTAGCAAAATAATCGGCATCGGTGCAAAGAAAATTTGCCAATCCCGTGAAAGATCACCCTTTTCAGGATTCACTAACAAATTCCAAACAATAGACGAAAGGTGGATATTAAAACGGTTAAACACTTCTGTATCAAACAGCAATAAAGTGGTGCAAATCGTGGCAATAATTACCGTTAGTCCACGGAAAGTGCGGTGATTTTTGATGATGAAACTCAGCGGAAATATAACCAGCAAATACAAGGCAAAAACACAAAAGCTGAAATGACCTAATAAGCTGATAAAGAAATAAATTTTGCCGAGTAAGGTGTCTGGCCAGTCAATGAGAAAGGCGTAACGACTACCAATAAGAATTGCGATAATAATGTTAAAAAAAGCAAACCAATGTCCCCACGAAATTTTTCGTGAGGTTTCTTCACGGTATTCGCGTCCGTTGAATTTGCTCTTTTTAAACCACCACATTTTATTTTGTTTTCACCGAATTCATCAGAGAGTTAGCAAAGGCTTGTGCTAATGCTTCACGCTGTGCTGCTGGTACGCTAGTGGTCAATAAATTACTGGCCATATTGCCTAAAGCGATAAGAGAAAGATCAACGGGCGCTTTGTGAGTTTCAAGCACGCTAATCATGTCATTAATGATGGCATTAACTTGCCCATCGGAATACTTTGAATGTTGAGCCATTTGGAATGTTTAAGCCTGTTTCTAAATACAAAAAACTTCTCATATCATACCCGATAATTTGTCCAATCTGAATAATTTCTTTTTTCTTGCTTAAAAAGTGCGGTTATAATTTAAGGTAAATTTTATGAAGGAAAAAATTATGAGCATTACGGTTAATCAAATCGTGCTACATCAATTAGTTAAGCACGCTGAAAATGAAACCACTACGATGGAAAGCGTGTTGCGTGATGAACTTCTTACCATTACGCCAGAAGTCGAACAAATGATGTTGCAATTACATCAAGGTTATCAAAATAAAGGCAAAGCTTTTGGTGTCTTCCAAGAGAACTCTATTTTTGCACAAGATCTGAATCGTTTATTAGAAAATGAAATCAACTTTTTAAATTTCAGCCAACAATCTACGAAATTATTAGCGCAAGAATTGGGCAAATATAATTTTGCAGACAGCGGTACCCTTATCCTATGCCAATATAATTTTTTAGCGACGGATTACCTATTCATCGCACTATTAGATAGTCGTATCAGTATGTTAGTTGACGAAAATCTTGAAATTCGCCGTACAGAATACTTAGACATCACACAATTTGATATTGCGGCACGTATCAACTTAACGGATTTACAAGTAAATGCAAACTCAAACCGCTACCTTACCTTCATTAAAGGTCGTGTTGGTCGTAAAATTAGTGACTTCTTTATGGATTTCTTGGGTGCAGAAGAAGGTCTAAATCCACAAGTTCAAAACCAATGCTTATTACAAGCAGTCAGTGACTACTGTGAACAAGGTGAACTGAACAAAGAACAAACTCAGGCGGTGAAAAAACAGGTATTTGAGTACTGTAAAGGGCAATTAGCAAGCGGTGATGAAATTGCCTTAACTGAACTTTCAGCTAATTTGCCGACTCTAAATGAGCGCCCTTTTGTCACCTTTACAGAAGAGCAAGATTACGGTTTGGAAGAAACCATTCCACCAGTACGCTCAACCTTAAAAACATTAACAAAATTTTCAGGTTCCGGTAAAGGGGTGACATTAAGTTTTGATGCGGATTTATTGAATAACCGTATTGAATGGGATCCACTTACAGATACTTTAACAATCAAAGGGATACCACCAAATTTAAAAGATCAACTTCAAAAAGCATTAAAGTGCGATAATTAATTTGGCAAGATCATAAAGTTTCGGTATCATTCGACATAACTTTGCAGTAAAAGGTAAAAAATATGCAATTAAAAACATTTTTAGGTGCAGTTGTTTTAGCATTAAGCTTAACTTCTTGTTCAACTGTACAAAAAGTAGTTTATCGTATTGATGTACCACAAGGTAACTATTTAGAAGCAGCCACTGTGGCACAAGTAAAACCAGGCATGACAGCCCAACAAGTACAATATTTACTTGGCACACCGGTTTTAATTGATCCTTATAGTAACTTAACTTGGTATTACGTGTTCTTACAACAACACTCTTACCAAAAACCTGAGCAGCACACATTTACAGTGAAATTCGATCAAAACGGTTTAGTAAGTAGTGCAGAATTAGATAAGCCATTACCTGAAGTGGAAAAACAAGACGAAAATAATACTATCATCAGCACACCTGAAAATGCAGGTAAGAAAAGCTGGTGGAAATTCTGGTAGTCATAAAAAAACAATACCTGCTTGTCATATCAAGCAGGTTCGTTGTATTACAAGGGAATGAAAATGTCAAAAATTCTATTAGTTGATGATGATATTGAACTAACAGATTTACTTGCAGAAGTCTTACGACTGACTGGTTTTGAAGTTGAAATTGCAAATAATGGTCAAGAAGCATTAGACAAGTTAGACTCAAGTCACCAATTAGTCTTATTGGATGTTATGATGCCTGTATTAAACGGTATTGAAACACTCAAGAAAATTCGTCAAACATCAAACGTCCCTGTAATGATGCTTACTGCGCGTGGTGAAGAAATCGATCGTGTACTGGGCTTAGAACTTGGTGCCGATGACTATTTACCAAAACCATTTAACGATCGTGAACTTGTTGCCCGTATTAAGGCGATTTTGCGTCGTGCCGCTCCATCAGAAAAAGAAACACAAAATTCGACTGCACTTCCATCTGAAGAAAATACATTGGAATTTGCTGGCTTAGTGCTTCACTCTGGTTTTCAGCAAGCCTCTTATAAAGGCCAAGATCTCGGTCTAACTGGCTCTGAATTTGCACTACTCCACAAGCTTATACTTCGTCCGGGACAAATTGTCTCTCGTGAAGAATTAAGTATGAATGTGCTTGGCAAACACCTTTCTCCTTTCGATCGCTCGATTGATATGCATATGTCAAACTTGCGCAAAAAACTTCCAGAAAGAGACGATGGCTTACCATGGCTGAAAACGCTACGTGGCCGTGGTTACTTATTGGTTTGTGAATAATGCTTATTAAGAAATTCAGCTTAAATCAGCTCACTATACGCACATTTACTGTCTTTTGGTTGGCATTCTTTGCCATGACCGCACTTTTGGTCGCACTCCCTTATTTTGATAGCCGCTTATACTCAGATTTAAATCAAAATGAAATATCTAGCTATCAAAAGAAACTCGTTGAATCAATTCGTAACAATAGAATCAATGGTATTCTCGCAGGCGTTCCTGTGCTTCCAACTGATAAATTCGACTCTGCTCGCCCAGTCATCATGACGCCCGAAAAAGAAATCTTCGGCGCTTTAGGCGAAGAAAGAATGCATATTGCTCAGTTCGCCCAAGAATCAAGTAACTTTGCCCAGCCACAACGCAAAACGTTTAAAGATATCCAAATTGCAGGGCCTTTTAAAGTCTATATTGGCGATTCCGACCAAGCATCCGAATTATTCTTTGTGTCTCGAGTAAATGGTCAACAAGAAATTTTACGTTATATGCTTGACCACCCTTGGATCTTATTACTTTTAACGTTAATTATTACTACACCTTTGCTTTGGTGGTTCACTCATACCATCGTCAAACCTATTACCAATTTGCAAAAAGCCGCGAATAGCGTGGCTTTGGGGCACTTCAAAGTTGATAATAAGTTAGCGAACCATGGTCCATCAGAATTACGAGAAGTAGGTCAAAGCTTTAATAAGATGTCGATTGCAATTGATAGCCTAATTTCAAATCAACACAATCTGCTATCGTCCATTTCTCACGAATTAAAAACACCATTAACGCGTTTACAACTTTCCACTGCGCTAGTTCGTCATCAAACAGGTGATATTGAACCAGTAAAACGCATTGAAAAAGAAATACAACGAATGGATAAAATGATCAGCGAATTGTTGCTCATTTCTCGCCAACAGATGCATTCTCAAATGGAACACAATTTATTTTCCATCGACCAACTTTGGGATGATGTAATAAAAGACGCCTTATTTGAAGCTGAACAACGCCAGATCACTTGTGATGTGAATATCTCTATTTTACATCCTGAAAAGCATATGATTTATGGCAACCTAAGTTTGCTGACTAGTGCAATTGAAAACATCATTCGTAATGCATTGAAATACACGAAAGATCGTATTTTCTTAACTATTGATTTACATAAAAATGAGCAGGATGATAATTGCCTTCAAATTCGAGTAGATGATAATGGCTCAGGCTTACCACCTGAAGAATTTGATAAAATCTTTAAGCCATTCTATAGAGTTGATGAAACCAGAACAAGAGCCACTGGCGGAACGGGATTAGGTTTAACGATTGTCTACAATGTTGTGAATGAACACAATGGAAAAGTATGGGCTGAATCCAGCAATTTAGGCGGACTTGCCATCATAATTCAACTTCCATTATGGACACAAAGCTAGTTAAAACAAAAGGCGATATTTTCATATCGCCCTTTTCTTATTTAATTTTCACTCGTTTTAATCGTAACGCATTGGATAACACTGAAAGTGAACTCATTGCCATGGCTGCCCCTGCCAAAACAGGACTTAAGTAGCCCAATGCTGCTAGTGGAATACCTAACACATTATAAATCAAGGCAAAGAATAAATTTTGTTTGATATTCTTTAATGTTGCTCGAGAAATCATTAATCCATCGACTAACTGATCAACTGAATGTTGCATAAGTGTCGCCGATGCGGTTTGCTCTGCAACATCAGAACCCGATTTCATCGCAAAACTTACGTTAGCCATTGCTAATGCGGGGGCATCATTCACACCATCACCAACCATTGCCACCACTTTGCCTTGCTGACGTAATGCCTCAATATAAGCGGCTTTGTCACGTGGACTGCAATTACCCTGTGCGGTTTTTACACCGACTTGTTGGGCAACATAATCAACAACAGATTGCTGATCACCACTCATAATTACCACATTAATATTATGTTGGTGTAAGCGTTGAATCGCTTGCAAACTATCCTCTTTTAGACTGTCTGCTAATGCAAAGGCACCGATTGGACTATCATCTACAGACACCGCAACAATACTCGCAATTTGCCAAATTTGAGGCATATTATCCAGTAAGGTTAATTCACAATAAGTCGGCTTACCGACTTTAACCAAACCAACTCCTTCAATGTGAGCAGATATACCCTGCCCCACTTCTGAATGAACTGAAAGTGCGGTCGGAATTTCAAGTGATTTTTCCTGTGCAGCCAGGACTATCGCTTTAGCTAAAGGATGATTGGCATTTTGCTCAACGGAAGCCGCAATACGATATAAATCTTCCTCAGAATAGACCGCACTTTGTGGTTGCCAAACAGCGGCAATTTTGAGCTCTCCTTGCGTTATCGTTCCTGTTTTGTCTAATACCACCGTATCCACATGTGCTGCCTCTTCCATAGATGCCGCATCTTTAAACCAAATGCCTGCATTGACTGCTTTCCCCATGCCTACCATTATGGCAGCCGGTGTGGCAAGCCCTAACGCACAAGGACAGGCAATGACTAACACAGCAACCGCATGAATTAAGGCGGTTACCCAATCTCCTTTTATCCACCAGGTTAATCCAAATGTCATTGCGGAAATCAATAACACGGTAGGCACAAATACAGCTGAAACTTTGTCAGCAAAACGAGCAATCGGTGCTTTTGTACCTTGCGCCTCGGAAAGCGCTTTCATCATATCGCCCAATAGCGTTTGCTGTCCGAGTTGATTAGCTCGATAAATAAGACTACCTTGTGTCACCATTGCCCCTGCAAGCACAGGGCTTTGAGACATTTTTTCTAATGGGTGAGATTCACCGGTTAAATGACTCTCATCGCACCAACCACTCCCCTGTTCAACTACGCCATCAGCTGCAATACGTTCACCTTGATTAGCCCGTAAAATATCGCCTATTTTTACTTGATCAAGAGGAATCGTTTTCCAATGATTTTCACGCTGAACACTCACTTGTTTTGGGGTGAGTTGTAATAATAGCCCTAAACTGTTTAAGCTTTGTTTCTTCGTTCTTTCCTCAAGAAATTTCCCAAGGCTGACGAAACCGATGACCATCACCGATACTTCAAAATAGACATGAGATGCGCCATCATGCCCCATTGACTGATAATAAAACAGCATAAAGACCGAATAGAGATAAATCACCAACGTACCAGTACTCACGAGTACATCCATATTGGCCAAACCACCTCGAATACTACCAATCGCACCTTTATAAAAAGGAATAGCTAACCAAAGTTGCACAATGCTCGCAAGAACAAATTGCCACATTGGTGGTATCATCCAAGAATGATGATTAAACATCATCCCGCTCATTCCGATTAAAAAAGGAATATTAATGAACAAAAGCAACCATAAACGCGGACTAATCTTCGTTTCATTGGGCGAACTAGGCAACACATTTTGTTTTAGAATGCCATTAAATCCCGCTTTTTGAATAATTGTCAAAATATCTTGTTCTGAAGCCTGAGATGAATCAAATACTACGTGCGCTTCCTCTGCCGCAAAATTCACGCCTGCGTCAGAGACAAAATCATTTCGATTCAATACTTTCTCAATCCGATTAGCACAGGATTGACAGGTCATCCCCTCGATTTGAATGGCTATTTTTTTATTCTGTTGCATCAAAACCTGCCTCTTCGATTGTTTCAATTAATTGTGCAATACTAACCGCACTTTCATCAAAAGTAATCACCGCTTTACCGTCATCAAGTGTTACAACAGCTTTTTCTACGCCATTAAGCTCTTCCAACACTCTTGTGACGCTTTTCACACAACCACCACAAGTCATCCCTGTTACATGTAATGTAATTGATTTCATATTTACTCCTTAATTATTGATATAGATTGAAATTGAGCTTACTATAAACATTAACACAAGGTTAAGGTCAAGGATTTTTTATGAACATTAGTGAAGTGGCAAAATTAGTCGGTTTATCAAGTAAACAAATTCGAGATTATGAAAAGTCTGGCTTATTAAAACCAGCACAGAGAAGCCTTTCTGGTTATCGCCACTATAAAGAAAAGGATTTAGAACGACTGCGTTTTATTCGTCACTCTCGAGATGTAGGGTTTTCACTCCAACAAATTCACCAGCTTTTACAATTACAGGATAATCCCAATCGTAGTAGCCGAGAAGTGAAAGCACTCACGGCGCAGCATATTAAAACATTGAATGAGCAAATTCATCACTTGCAAAAAATGGTAGAGGAATTGGAACGATGGCATAACGCTTGTCAGGGCAATGATTGCCCTGAATGCAGTATTTTGGAAGGATTAAAAGGATAAAATTAATATTCCCAGCTTTCAGGATCGATGCCTAAATCACGCATGATCTCTTTGGCATTTTCAGGAATCTCATCATGGCGTTCTTTCATTAAATCTGCATCCGTTGGTAATGGCTGACCAGTAAATGCATGTAAGAATGCCTCACAAAGCAATTCACTGTTTGTTGCATGGCGCAAACTTTTTAGCTGACGACGCGTACGCTCGTTCGTCAGAATTTCCAACACTTTAATTGGAATAGAAACGGTAATTTTTTTGACTTGTTCGCTCTTTTTGCCATGTTCTGCATAAGGGCTAATATATTTGCCATCCCAGTTTGCCATAATGCACCTTAAATAACCTATTTGTCTGTATTTTAATGAAAAATAAGCAAAATGACAATCTAGACGGCTAAAAGTATAGCAATCTAGATAATATAAATAAAAACCACCTTTCGGTGGTTTCAGTCAATTATAAGGTTTTTGCAAGATCTTTTAGGAAAGCTTTAAACTCTTTGCCTAATTTATCATGGCGAAGACCATATTCTACAAAGGCTTCCATATAGCCAATCTTGTCACCACAGTCAAAGCTTCTGCCTGTCATATGGAATGCTTCAACGGTCTCTTTCTCAATAAGCATATCGATTGCATCCGTTAATTGGATTTCATCACCCACACCAACAGGTGTTCTTTCCAATAAATCCCAAATCGCAGCAGAGAACACATAACGGCCTACAACAGCAAGATTTGATGGAGCCTCTTCCACTGATGGTTTTTCAACAATGCTGTTAATTTTGATGCTATCTCCACCTTTTAACTCTACGCCACCACAATCAGCAATACCGTAGCTACTCACTTCATCAGCGGCAACAGGCGCAACCATAATTTGGCTCGCTTTGGTTTCGTTAAAACGTTTAATCATCGCAGAAAGATTTTCTTTCTTTTGATTTGCCGTAAAATCCGCTAAAAGCACATCAGGTAACACCACTGCAAATGGCTCGTTTCCAACAACTGGACGACCACATAACACCGCATGCCCCAAACCTTTCGCATTACCTTGACGAACGTGCATGATGGTCACATCTTTAGGACAGATAGAACGAACTTCTTCCAGAAGTTGACGTTTAACACGTTTCTCAAGCATAGTTTCCAACTCAAAAGACGTATCAAAGTGGTTTTCAATCGCATTTTTAGAAGAATGTGTGACTAACACGATTTCTTTGATACCAGCTGCCACACACTCATTCACAACATATTGAATAAGTGGTTTATCCACAAGCGTTAACATTTCTTTTGGAATCGCTTTTGTTGCTGGCAACATACGCGTACCTAAACCAGCTACGGGAATAATAACTTTCATTGATTTTCCTTTTTGTTTTAATATGGAATGACCACACTTCTATACTAAAAGTGCGGTCATTATTTATTAAATTTTGATAGATTTAAGTTGGAAAAGTTCCTTCTCTACCTTTATAACTCAAATTTCCGTTATTTAAAATCTTGCAAACCAATGGGTTTAATTTTTTGAAAAACGTTAATTAAATTATAAATAGAATGTAAAACATTCATAAAACTCGTCGGTCTAAGATGCCCCATCTATATGTTCATCTTTTGACTGCAGAATTCGTTGGTAAATTTCCTCTCGGTGAACGGATACTTCTTTAGGCGCTTGCACACCGAGTTTGACTTGGTTTCCACGTACACTCAAAACCGTGATAGAAATATCGTCTCCAATGAGAACACTTTCGCCAACTTTTCGAGTTAAGATTAACATCTTTTATCTCCTTAGTTTGCATTTATTAGATATCCCTATCAATCAAGTAAAGATCGGCATCCCACCGACCTGCTTGTACTACAGATTATTGCTTAACCAGTTTTGTGCGACAGTTAATGCTAGATTCACATTTTCTGGTTGGGAGCCTCCTGCCATTGCCATATCAGGGCGACCACCGCCTTTCCCACCAACTTGCTGAGCCATTAAATTCACTAGCTCACCAGCCTTCACTTTAGTAGTTAAATCGCTTGTTACGCCAACGACGAGGTTGACTTTATCATCTAAAATAGATGCAAATACAATTACGCCTGAACCAAGTTGATTTTTTAAATCATCAACCATCACACGTAACGATTTAGTTTCAATTCCGTCTAGTTGATGTACGATTACAGAAACATCATTAATTTTAACCGCACTTTTCACTAAATCGGACCCCGCTTGAATTGCGGCTTTTTCTTTTAATCCTTGTAATTCTTTTTCTGCTTTCTTCGCTTTATCTTGAAGTTGCTGAATTTTCTCAACAAGGGTATTAACGTCAGATTTAAATAAATCTGCACTTTGAGCAAGAATACGTTGTTGATTATGTAACCAATTAATTGCATTTTCACCCGTTACCGCTTCAATACGACGAACACCTGCTGCAACTGCAGTTTCCGCCACAATTTTAAATAAACCGATATCACCAGTACGTTTAGCATGAATGCCACCACAAAGTTCAACGGAGAAATCACCCATTGTTAAAACACGTACCACATCAGCATATTTTTCACCGAATAACGCCATTGCACCTTTTGCTTTTGCCGCTTCGATATCCATTACGTCCGTTTGAACCACAAAATTCTCACGTACTTTTTGGTTTACCAACGTTTCAATTTCATTAAGCTGTGCTTTGGTAATCGCTTCCGGATGAGCAAAGTCAAAACGTAATGCGGTATCGGATACTAATGATCCTTTTTGCACTACATGGTGACCTAAAACTTGACGCAACGCGGCATGTAATAAGTGTGTTGCAGAATGGTTAAGTGACGTTTGATGACGTCTTGCTGCATCCACAACCGCATTGACTGTTTGTCCGACTTTTAAACTACCTTGTTCTAACTCACCAATATGACCGAATACTTGACCATATTTTTGAGTATCTTTTACATTAAACTGAATACCTTGAGAGATTAAATAACCACTGTCACCAATTTGACCACCCGACTCCGCATAGAATGGAGTGTTTTCTAAAATTACCACAGCACTCTGGCCTGCAGTAATACTGTCTACTGATTTTCCATCATGGAAAAGTGCGGTCACTTTGGCTAAAGATTCTGACTCAGTATAACCTTCAAATTTCGTTTCACCTTCTACACGAATAACATTGTTGTAATCCATGCCGAATTGGCTTGCAGATTGTGCACGTAAACGTTGTGCTTCCATTTCACGCTCAAAACCTGCTTCATCAATTGCAATATCACGCTCACGACATACGTCAGCGGTTAAATCAAGTGGGAAGCCATAAGTATCATAAAGTTTAAAGGCAACTTCACCTGACAACACGCCATCTTTCACTTGAGCTAGCGCATCATCTAATAAGCTTAATCCGCGCTCTAATGTACGAGCAAATTGTTCTTCTTCTAAACGAAGTAATTTTTCGACATTGGCTTGTTTTTCTTTAACTTCTTTTCCTGCTTCCGCCATGACTTCAATTAAAGTCGGCACAAGTTTATAGAAGAAGGCTTCTTTTGCCCCTAATAAGTGGCCATGACGTACCGCACGACGAATAATACGACGTAATACATAACCGCGACCTTCGTTTGATGGAATCACACCATCTGCAATTAAATATGCACAAGAACGAATGTGGTCTGCAATTACGCGTAATGATTTATTAGTTAAATCTGTTGTTCCTACAACTTCTGCCGTTTTCGCAATTAGTTTTTGGAAAATATCAATCTCATAGTTAGAATTTACATGTTGTAATACGGCAGAAATACGCTCTAAACCCATCCCCGTATCAACCGATGGACGCGGTAATTTTTCCATGGTACCGTCTGCTAGACGGTTAAACTGCATGAATACCACGTTCCAAATTTCGATATAGCGGTCACCATCTTCTTCTGGCGAGCCTGGAGGCCCACCCCAAATATGATCACCGTGATCGTAGAAAATTTCAGTGCATGGACCACAAGGACCTGTGTCACCCATTGCCCAAAAGTTATCTGATGCATAAGGCGCACCTTTGTTATCACCGATACGAATAATACGCTCTGCTGGCACACCAACTTCTTTATGCCAAATGTCATAAGCTTCATTATCAGTTTCATACACGGTTACCCATAATTTTTCTTTTGGTAACCCGAGCCATTGTGGAGAAGTCAAATACTCCCACGCAAAATTAATCGCATCATGTTTGAAATAGTCGCCAAAACTGAAGTTGCCGAGCATTTCAAAGAAAGTATGGTGACGAGCCGTATAACCGACATTTTCTAAGTCATTATGCTTACCACCTGCGCGCACACAACGCTGTGCGGTTGTCGCACGTGAGTAAGGACGTTTATCCATACCAAGGAACACGTCTTTAAATTGGTTCATCCCGGCATTGGTAAAAAGCAATGTCGGATCGTTTTCAGGCACAAGTGAACTACTTGCGACGACCTGATGCCCCTTGCTATGGAAAAAATCAAGGAATGACTGTCTAATTTCTGCTGTTGTTTTCATTGATAAAACCTTGTGTCTCTATCTCGATCACGATTTATAAAATAAGCTCACTATTCTTGCATATTTTGACCTAGAGAAAAAGGCTTTTTCACTGATCTTAAAAAAGAAAACCGCACTCTACTGCATTGATTGAGAAGTGCGGTTAAAATTCACGTTATTTTAATAGGGCTAAAATAATTTTTGATCACTATTCGTCGCGAAGTGGCACAACCAACATATCAATTTTAATGGTATTCATCACTTGACGTGTTGAAGACATTAATTTACTCCAGAAATCTTGGTGATGACCTGTCACTAATAGATCTACATCATACTGATCAATAGCGTCTGTCAAAACTTGACCTAAATCACCGCTACCGCTCAATTTTTCTTTCACTGGATAACCAGCATGTTCTGCTAAATTAATTAGCGCTTTTTGTGTCTCGCTCGAAATTCTATCTTGCATTGATGACATATTGACATCAATCAAACCAGTATAGAGATCCGAGAAGTTTACATCTACATGGATAATGGAAAGTTGCGCATCATTGCGTTTTGCAATTCCCACGGCTTTTTTGAGTAGAAATTCACTTTCATCAGAAAGATCTACCGCAACTAAAACGTGTTTATACATAATCAACTCCTTACTGATTTAATTGGCCTTTTTTTATCTAACTGCATAGTAGCACTTTGGCTACAGGAAAAACTTGCACTAGATCACAAATTTGAGAATTTTTCTCAATTTTTCATTAAATTCTCAATGTCATCGATTTCTTTTGGTGCCGCTGCTGTCAGATTTTTGTTGCCGTATTCAGTCATCAACAAGTTATCTTCTATACGCACACCAATGCCTTTATATTGAGCTGGCACATCTGCCTCTTCTGAAATGTAAATACCTGGCTCAACAGTGATAATCATCCCCACTTCAAGTGTGCGGCTACGATCATCGTCGTAACGACCAACATCATGCACATCTAAGCCAAGCCAATGACCTAAACCGTGCATATAAAACTGGCGATAAGCTTTCTCTTCAATAAGCTTATCTACATCCCCTTTCAGGATACCTAAATCCACCAAGCCCTGAGTTTTAATACGAATTACTTCGTCATTTGCCAGTTTAATTGAATTACCTGGCACTAATAGCTCAATCGCACGTTTTTGTGCTTTTAAAACTAATTCATAAATCTCACGTTGTGGCTGAGTAAATTGACCATTTACAGGGAACGTACGTGTGATATCGCCTGCATACATAGCAAACTCACAGCCTGCATCAATCAACACAAGATCGCCATCTTTCAAAGGTTGATCATTTTCGGTGTAATGCAAAATACAGGCATTATCGCCTCCCGCAATAATCGAATTATAAGACGGAAATCTTGCACCGTGACGATTAAATTCATGCAAAATTTCGCTTTCAATTTCATATTCAAAACGATTCGGACGAGTTACTTGCATCGCTTTAATATGTCCAAATGCTGTAATTTGTCCCGCTTGCTGCATTAAGCGAATTTCGTTTGGAGATTTGATTAAGCGCATTTCACTTAACATCGGCTGCCAATCAAAAATAGCGTAAAATTTCAACGCACTTTCGGCTAATAATTTATCGCCCCAAGGATGACGCTCTGCCACATGATAAAGTGCGGTCAATTTTTCCGTTAATTTTGGAAATTCAGTTTTGAAATCGTCAATAGAATAGGCTTCATCAACATTGAGTTTTTGCGGTGCGCGCTCAACGCCCAATCGACGACCATTCCAGGTTTCAAGCAAAGGATCTCGTGGACGAAGAAATACAACCGTCTTTTCCACATTTTCCGTTTTAATCAATAACAATGCAGCATTGGGTTCATTAAAACCCGTTAAATACCAGAAGTAACTCTCTTGACGGAAAGGAAAATCACAGTCGTTATTACGACGTTTTTCAATTTCGGAAAATAGCAATAAGGCAGAATTTGGCTGCATTTGTGCTAATACTTTTTGACGACGTTCTGTAAATTCCTCTTGCGGTAATGCCGCCATGTATGCGAGATCCATGTTTCGCTCCTTTTAATGTAATATCGGTTTTATTTCTTGCGCATCATCGTTGAAATGGGTGTAAAACAACATCGCAATGGTGCGAACATATTCAATGATTTCTTCTAAGGCTTCGGCAAGTTCTTCTTCGTTATCATCTTCCTCATAACCAAGCTGACAAATATCTTGTAAATCATCTACCGCTTCGCCAATTTCGCCTTTTTCTTTATCCAATTCTGCCTGAACAAGACCTAAACCCAGTAAAAATTGGTTTGCCCAGTCTGATAAGCTGTCTGCGCGAGCAAACACGCTCTCATCTTCTGTTAATCCCAATTCAAAATCAAACCCTTCTACATCCCCTAAGGTTTTACCAATCTGTTCATAGATTTCGGTAATTGGCTGAATTAATGCGGCTGGATAAGCGTGGTTATCATTACTGAATTGATATAAAAGTGGTAACCAACTTTGGTCTTTCAGTCCACCACAAATTAAGCCGCTCAAAAAACCATGTAATTCAGTTGCATTAATACCAATACCAGCAGATTTGAGTTGTTGATTAAGTTCAGTTTGGGAAATTGTCATTGTTATACCTATAAGATCATCAAAAACCATTAAAGTGTAGCACCACACAAATAAAAATGCGATCGTATTTCTACAAAGAAAAACGATCGCACTTTCTTTCGCAAAGGGGAATTACATCATTCCACCCATGCCTCCCATACCGCCCATTCCAGCAGCACCTAAATCGGCTTTATCATCTTTTGGAAGATCGGTCACCATACATTCTGTGGTAATCATTAAGCCCGCTACAGAAGCTGCGAATTGTAACGCTGAACGAGTGACTTTAGTTGGATCTAAAATACCCATTTCGATCATATCACCGTACTGTTCGGTACCTGCATTATAACCGAAGTTACCTTCACCATTTTTAACCGCACTTGCCACAACAGATGCTTCTTCACCTGCGTTAGTGACGATTTGACGAAGTGGTGCTTCCATTGCACGTAATGCAAGTTTGATACCTACATCTTGTTCTTCATTATCACCTTTTAAGGTTGCCGCGACTTTAGTTGCTGCACGAACTAATGCAACACCACCACCGGCAACAATACCTTCTTCAACTGCGGCTCGAGTTGCGTGTAATGCATCGTCCACTCGATCTTTTTTCTCTTTCATTTCAACTTCAGTTGCTGCACCAACTTTAATTACAGCTACACCGCCAGCAAGTTTAGCCACGCGTTCTTGAAGTTTTTCTTTGTCATAATCAGACGTTGATTCTTCGATTTGTTGACGAATTTGAGCTACACGACCTTTGATTTGAGCTTCATCACCTACACCATCGATGATCGTGGTATTGTCTTTGTTGATGACTACACGTTTTGCTTGACCTAAATCTTCTAATGTCGCTTTTTCAAGTTCCATACCGATTTCTTCAGAAATCACGGTACCAGCAGTTAAGATCGCAATATCTTGTAACATTGCTTTACGACGATCACCAAAACCAGGTGCTTTCACTGCTGCAACTTTCACGATACCACGCATGGTGTTCACTACTAAAGTTGCAAGTGCTTCACCTTCGATATCTTCAGCGATAATTAATAATGGTTTACCCGCTTTTGCCACACCTTCTAATACTGGAAGCAATTCACGGATGTTGGATACTTTTTTATCTACTAAAAGAATGTATGGGTTGTCTAATTCAACAGTTGCCGTTTCTGGTTTGTTGATGAAATAAGGTGATAAATAACCACGATCGAATTGCATCCCTTCCACAACCGCTAATTCATCGTCAAGACCTGTACCGTCTTCTACGGTAATCACGCCTTCTTTACCCACTTTTTCCATTGCTTGAGCAATTAATTGCCCCACAATGCTGTCTGAGTTAGCAGAAATTGTCCCAACTTGCTCAATTTCTTTAGAAGTTTCACAAGGTTTAGATAAATTTTTAAGCTCAGAAACAACCGCACTTACTGCTTTATCGATACCGCGTTTTAAATCCATTGGATTCATACCTGCAGCCACAGCTTTTAAGCCTTCATTTACGATGGCTTGAGCAAGAACTGTTGCAGTCGTAGTACCGTCACCCGCTGCATCATTGGCTTTAGAGGCAACCTCTTTCACCATTTGTGCACCCATATTTTCAAATTTATCTTCTAATTCAATTTCACGTGCGACAGACACACCGTCTTTAGTAATAGTTGGTGCGCCAAATGATTTATCTAAAATTACATTACGACCTTTCGGGCCAAGGGTAACTTTTACCGCATCTGCTAGTACATTCACACCTTTAAGCATTTTTACGCGTGCATCGTTACCAAATTTTACGTCTTTTGCTGCCATTTTCTTTTTTCCTTAATTTAAATTATTCCACAATAGCCAAAATATCGTTTTCAGAAATGATTAACATTTCTTCACCATCAATTTTTTCACTTTTCACGCCATAACCATCATTGAAAATGACTGTATCACCCACTTTTACATCTAAAGGTTGAACGGTGCCATTTTCCAAAATACGACCCTTACCCACTGCCAATACTTTCGCACGGGTGGATTTAGTCGCTGCTGAGCCAGTTAATACGATACCGCCAGCTGAACGAGTTTCTACTTCTTCACGTTTAATGATTACACGATCGTGTAAAGGACGAATATTCATGATTAATTTCCTTCTTAAAAATTAGTTAACGCATTCCCTATATAAGGAGGATTTTTATGATTTCAAGGGGGATTATTAAAAAAATCTAATAAAATATTTTTCCTATTCTGTCGTTTTTTACGTAAAATTCTGCCCGTCTTGCATAATAAACAAAAAAAGGAATAACGATATGCACTTAACTTCCAGAGAACAAGAAAAACTCATGCTTTTCCTCGCGGGCGAACTTGCAGCAAAACGCAAAGCACGTGGCGTTAAATTAAATTATCCAGAAAGTATTGCCTATATTGCGAGCCATTTACAAGAGGCGGCCAGAGATGGAATGAGTGTGGCGGAGGTAATGCAATATGGAGCAACCCTACTCACCGTTGAAGATGTGATGGAAGGCGTTGCTGAGATGGTACACGAAGTACAAATTGAAGCTACTTTCCCTGATGGCACGAAGCTTGTTACCGTGCATAATCCAATCAGATAACCGTAGGGTGGGCTTTAGCCCACCAAATAAAAATATCAATGGTGGGCTTTAGCCCACCAAATAAAAATATCAATGGTGGGCTAAAGCCCACCCTACAAGGAACCAAGATATGATCCCAGGCGAATACCAATTAGCCGAAGGCGATATTCTCGCTAATGTCGGCAGAAAAACCATAAAAATCGAAGTAACCAATTCAGGCGACCGTCCAATCCAAGTCGGTTCCCATTACCATTTCTTTGAAACCAATAATGCTCTTAAATTTGACCGCACTTTAGCGCGTGGAATGCGCTTAAATGTTCCATCTGGCAATGCAGTACGTTTTGAACCCGGTGAAGTGAAATCAGTCGAATTAGTCGCTTTTGGTGGTTCGCAAACTATTTACGGCTTACATAATCAAATTGATAGCAAATTATAAGGTAGGGCAAGATGGCATTAACAATTTCAAGAGCTCAATATGTAGCAACTTATGGCCCAACCGTTGGCGATAAAGTCCGTTTAGGCGATACCAATTTATGGGCAACCATTGAACAAGATTTATTAACCAAAGGTGATGAGTGTAAATTTGGTGGCGGTAAAAGCGTGCGTGATGGCATGGCACAAAGCGGCACTGCAACTCGCGACAATCCGAATGTATTGGATTTTGTGATTACCAACGTGATGATCATTGATGCTAAATTAGGCATTATCAAAGCAGATATTGGTATTCGCGATGGTCGTATTGTCGGCATCGGACAAGCAGGTAATCCTGACACTATGGATAACGTCACGCCAAATATGATTATCGGTGCTAGCACGGAAGTACATAATGGCGCACATTTAATTGCGACTGCAGGCGGTATTGATACCCACATTCACTTTATTTGTCCGCAACAAGCACAACATGCGATTGAAAGCGGTGTTACCACGTTAATTGGTGGCGGAACAGGCCCTGCTGACGGCACACACGCGACAACTTGTACACCGGGCGCATGGTATATGGAACGTATGTTCCAAGCGGCAGAAGCTTTACCTGTTAACGTAGGATTTTTCGGTAAAGGAAACTGCTCAACTTTAGATCCGCTACGTGAACAAATTGAAGCGGGCGCATTAGGTTTAAAAATCCATGAAGACTGGGGTGCAACACCAGCAGTGATTGATTCTGCATTAACCGTCGCTGATGAAATGGATGTCCAAGTGGCTATTCACACCGATACGCTTAACGAAAGTGGCTTTTTAGAAGATACCATGAAAGCGATCAATGGGCGTGTTATTCACACGTTCCATACGGAAGGTGCGGGCGGTGGCCATGCGCCTGATATTATCAATGCGGCAATGTATTCCAATGTATTGCCTGCTTCAACTAACCCAACTCGTCCGTTTACGAAAAACACCATTGATGAACATTTGGATATGTTGATGGTTTGCCATCACTTAGATAAACGCGTGCCGGAAGACGTAGCTTTTGCCGATAGCCGTATCCGCCCTGAAACCATTGCAGCAGAAGATATTTTGCATGATATGGGCGTCTTCTCGATTATGAGTTCAGACTCTCAAGCGATGGGACGTATTGGCGAAGTGGTGATTCGCACATGGCAAACCGCAGATAAAATGAAAATGCAACGTGGTGAGTTAGGCAATGAAGGAAACGATAACTTCCGCATTAAACGCTACATTGCGAAATACACTATCAACCCAGCAATTGCACACGGTATTGCGGAGCATATTGGTTCGTTAGAAGTGGGTAAAATTGCGGATATCGTGTTATGGAAACCAATGTTCTTTGGCGTAAAACCAGAAGTAGTAATTAAAAAAGGTTTTATTAGCTATGCGAAAATGGGCGATCCAAATGCCTCTATTCCAACACCGCAACCTGTATTCTACCGTCCAATGTACGGTACACAAGGTTTAGCAACGGCACAAACTGCCGTATTCTTCGTTTCACAAGCGGCTGAAAAAGCGGATATTCGTGCAAAATTCGGTTTACACAAAGAAACCATTGCCGTGAAGGGCTGCCGCAGCGTGGGTAAAAAAGATCTCGTTCACAACAATGCTACGCCTGAAATTACAGTGGATCCAGAACGCTATGAAGTGCGTGTAGATGGGGAGCTTATCACTTGTGAACCCGTGGATACGGTGCCATTAGGACAACGATATTTTATGTTCTAAGCAGAAAAGAGCGGTCAAATTTTAAGGAGAATTTACGATGAAACTTTGGTACTCTACTACCAGCCCGTATGTACGTAAAGTGCTGGTAACGTTGAAATATCAACAACTCTTAGACAAAACAGAACTGATTAAAATTGGTTCATCATTTGATGCAAGCTCTCCGCATAATCAGGCGAATCCTCTGGGTAGAGTGCCTGCGTTAGAACGTAATTGTGGTAATTGGCTTTATGGCAGTTTGCTCATTTGCGAATATCTCGACCAAAAAGGCAAGGTAGAGCCTAAACTCATTCCAGAAAGTGGCAAGCCACGTTGGGCAGCGTTAGCGTTGCATAATTTAGCCGATGGCATTATGGAAAACACCGTGCCGATGATGGCTGAAAAAATGCTTCGCCCTGAAAGTGAATGGTGGACAGCTCGCCATCAACAACTAACTGAACGCAATCGTCAAAGTTTTGCAAGACTTGAGCAAGACTTAAAACCATTTGGCACGGAATTAAACATTGGTACGTTAACGGCTGTTGCAGTCATTGATTGGTTCTTGTTTAGAGCAGAAAAAATTGGATTAGAGCTTGCAAAAGAATTTCCAAATTTAACCGCTTGGGCGGCAGAGATGAATGAAAAATATGAGGTTTTAAGAGAAACAAAGCCAACTTTGTAACCATTTTTGTGGCGTCACGAAATTGGTCTAAATAACCTAATTTCTCTGTTTTTTCTTTTGCCAAATCTCCCTATCCCTCTTTGCTAAAGAGGGGGAAAGAATGAGCGAGGGTTTATATCATTGTTCTACTTTGATATGGCAAATATAAATGAGTCAGATGACAGAAAATTTATAAGGAAAATCCCCTCTTTAGCAAAGAGAGGTAGGGGGAGATTTGGCAGCCTTAATTAGAGAAGAAAATAAGTAATACAAAAATGAAAATCCTCAACCCCATTCTGCCTATTATGGATACCATTTTAGGTCATTTAACTAGCCTTCAAGATGAAGGCAAAATTACCCATCAAACCATTGAACGCGTGGCATTGCAGTGGTATGAAAGTGAGCGCAACATTCTGCGTAAAACGACGAATACGGGGCGCGAAGTTGCCTTTCGCTTACTCAAAGAGGGGCAACGCTTGAAACACGATGACGTGGTGTTTATCAGTGATGAATTAGTGATTGCGATTGAAATTTTACCGAGTGAAGTCATTGTGCTATCGCCGAAAACCTTGCCAGAAATGGCTCGCGCTTGTTATGAAATTGGCAATAAACATTCGCCACTCTTTTTAGATGGTGATGAAGTGACATTACCTTACGATAAGCCGATGTTTGAATGGCTGCAAGCCGCGGGATTTCATCCGCAAAAAGCAGAACGCCGTTTAAGCCAAGCGTTAAGAGCAAATTCTGCACAAGGGCACGGGCATTCGCACAGCCACGATCACACACATTCATATGGCAGTTATCATCATCACGGAGATGGAAATTGGCACCAGCATTAAACCGAAGCCTAGCAGATTTGGGTGCGTTGTTGCACTTGGTCGATCCCACCCTGCCGATTGGTGGATTTAATCACTCCAACGGCTTGGAAACCTTCGTCCAGCAAGGTATAGTGGAAAACAAAGCGACCCTCGAAGAATATGTGCAAACCCAGCTGTTGCAGAACTGGATTTACAACGACGGAGCGTATCTTTCCCTTGCATTCGATGCAATGTGTGAGGGGAATTTTGACCGCTTGTGCGAACTGGATTGGCAACTTTCCGCCACCAAAGTTGCACGCGAAAGTCGTGAAGGGAGTTTCAAACTCGGCGTACGATTGCTGAAAATTTTTATTCGCTACGAAACACATGCGTTGCTCACAGCTTACCAGCAAGCGATTGCGGAAAAACGCGTGCAGGGCTATTTCCCGATAGTGTTTGCAATGGTTGCCCAAGCCATGGGTTTAAGCAAAGCCGACACACTCTATGCGTTCTACTACAACGCAGCAGTTGGTGCAATCACTAACGGCGTAAAACTTATTCCGCTTAGTCAAATGGACGGGCAAGATATTTTGTTCGATTTACGAGCATCTCTTGTTCAAGCAGTGGAATTAAGTTTAGAACCCGATTTAGATTGGCTTGGTGCGGCAACGCTGGCGAATGATATACGAGCAATGCAACACGAAGTACTTTATACGCGACTTTATATGTCGTAAGTGCGGTCATTTTTTATTGAGATTTTACTATTACAGAAGTGCTTATGAGTTTTTTCTGTGATCATCAAAAACGAAAGGAACATTATGCGTAACTACATTAAAATTGGCGTGGCAGGCCCTGTTGGTGCGGGCAAAACAGCCTTAATTGAAAAACTCACTCGCGAAATGGCGAGTGAATATAGCGTGGCAGTGATTACTAACGATATTTACACCCAAGAAGATGCGGAATTTTTAACTAAAAATAGTTTACTTCCGCCAGAGCGAATTATGGGTGTTGAAACGGGCGGTTGCCCACATACTGCAATTCGTGAAGATGCGTCAATGAACTTAGAAGCAGTCGATGAAATGGTTGCACGCTTCCCTGATGTAGAAATCGTCTTTATCGAATCGGGTGGTGATAACTTATCTGCCACCTTTAGCCCTGATTTAGCAGATGTGACTATTTTCGTGATTGACGTCGCACAAGGCGAAAAAATCCCGCGTAAAGGTGGTCCTGGCATCACCCGTTCTGATTTATTAGTGATTAACAAAACTGACCTAGCGCCATTCGTTGGGGCTGATTTAAGCGTTATGGAAAGCGATGCACGCCGTATGCGTAACGGTCAACCGTTTATTTTTACCAATTTAATGAAAAAAGAAAATCTCGATGGCGTGATTGGCTGGATTGAAAAATATGCTTTATTGAAAAATATAGAAGAACCTAAAGCCTTAGTGAGATAAAGCACTCTCCTCTCTTCTTTTGAGGAGGGGGAATTTTACAAATTTAATCGATTATGAACAGTACGCTCAAACTCTCAACTAAACTTTCTCCAAGCGGTAAAACTCAGCTTGCGGAATATTTTGCCACCCCACCTTTCAAAGTGATTACGTTACCTGCTTATGCTGATTCTTGGGAAAATGGACTTAGTGCAATGCAAATGTCTTCTTCGCCAGGATTATTGGCAGGGGATCGAGTTGATATTCAAATAACGCTCGAAAAATCTACCGCACTTTCTTTAAATACGCAGGCATTTACTCGAGTTCAGGCAATGAATGAGGGGGATTTTGCCGAGCAAAATACATTGATTCAACTTGCTGAGAAAAGTCGTTTATTTTACTTACCTCATCCATTGGTTTTGCACAAGAATTCTGCTCTTAAGCAAAAAACGTTAATCAATGTGCAACCTGAGAGTACGCTCATTTATGGTGAAATTGTGGCTATTGGCCGAGTGGCAAATGATGAACGTTTTGAATTTCGCCAATTTTCTTCTCATTTAAAAGTTCAGCTTGTGCAAGAAAATGGGAAAGTTAAACCGCTGATGTTGGATTGTATTCAGTGGTTGCCGGCTAAAATGAATTTAACCGCTTTAAGCCAAATGGAAGGTTTTTCACATCAGGGATCATTGGTTTACATTAACTTACAAAAAACATCTGCAGAAATTAAGAAGATAGCGCAACAGCTTCAACAGCAAGAAACAGATAAATCCTTACTTCTTGGTATATCTCAGTTGAATGAAGGTGGGGTGATTGTGCGAGTGTTAGGGCATAGAGCAGAGCAAATTCAGAACCTGTTTGAGAAAATTGGTGAGCAGTTAAAAGCTGCGTAAGATTGATAGAAAACTTGTTTTCCCCTAAAAAAACTAATCCGAAAAATGAAAATATGTCTTGAGAGCATTTCTTGAAAATGTGATCTCGGTCAAGTTTTTTCCCCTTAAAATTTCTATAATGGCATCAAATTAACTAACCAGAAAAGGTGATTCAAATGACTCAATTTAGAAAAGAAGTAGATTTACTCGGTGAACGTGATGTACCAGCAGATGCATACTGGGGTATTCATACATTAAGAGCGGTAGAAAATTTCAATATTTCTAACGTAACTATTTCTGACGTACCAGAATTTGTACGTGGCATGGTGATGGTGAAAAAAGCAACGGCTTTAGCCAATGGTGAATTAGGTGCAATTCCAAGTGATATTGCAAAAGCGATTGTAGCAGCTTGTGATGAAATCCTTACCACTGGAAAATGCTTAGATCAATTCCCATCAGATGTATATCAAGGTGGTGCAGGTACGTCTGTCAATATGAATACCAATGAAGTGGTTGCTAACCTTGCCCTTGAAAAAATTGCCCATAAAAAAGGCGAATATAACGTGATTAACCCAATGGATCACGTTAATGCAAGCCAATCAACCAACGATGCGTATCCTACTGGTTTCCGTATTGCGGTGTATAACAGCATCTTAAAATTGATCGATAAAATTCAATATTTACACGACGGTTTTGATAATAAAGCAAAAGAGTTTGCGAATATTTTAAAAATGGGTCGTACCCAATTACAAGATGCGGTGCCAATGACTGTTGGTCAAGAATTCAAAGCTTTCGCCGTATTACTTGAAGAAGAAGTTCGTAACTTAAAACGTACTGCAGATTTACTCCTTGAAGTAAACCTTGGTGCGACTGCAATCGGTACTGGTTTAAATACTCCACAAGGTTATACAGAATTAGTTGTAAAACATCTTGCTGAAGTAACAGGATTAGCTTGCGTACCAGCAGAAAACTTAATTGAAGCAACATCTGACTGTGGTGCTTATGTCATGGTTCACGGTGCATTAAAACGTACAGCAGTAAAACTTTCTAAAGTATGTAATGACTTGCGTTTACTTTCTTCTGGTCCACGTGCTGGTATTAAAGAAATTAACTTACCTGAATTACAAGCTGGCTCTTCTATCATGCCTGCAAAAGTAAACCCAGTTGTTCCAGAAGTGGTGAACCAAGTATGCTTTAAAGTAATTGGTAACGATACCACTGTGACTTTCGCATCTGAAGCAGGTCAATTACAATTAAACGTAATGGAACCAGTGATTGGTCAAGCAATGTTCGAATCTATCGACATTTTAACGAATGCTTGTGTGAACTTACGCGATAAATGCGTGGATGGCATCACTGTAAACAAAGAAATTTGTGAAAACTACGTGTTTAATTCAATCGGTATCGTGACTTACTTGAATCCATTTATCGGTCACCACAACGGCGACTTAGTGGGTAAAATCTGTGCTCAAACAGGTAAAGGCGTACGTGAAGTGGTATTAGAAAAAGGTTTATTAACAGAAGAACAATTAGATGACATTCTTTCTGTAGAAAACTTAATGAACCCAACTTACAAAGCGAAATTAAATAAATAATCTCGCTGAGAGATAAAAAGAGCGGTCAATCTGATCTGCCCCCAAAAAGTTAGACTGTTATTTAAAGGATTGTTTTCGATATTGTATCGGACTCAGTCCTTTTAATTTTAGTTGAATCCGTCGATGATTATAGTAATCCAAATAATTTATGACAGCATCAACTATCTCTTCTTTTGTTTTAAATTCTCGACCATAAAAACATTCCGTTTTTAATCGCCCAAAGAAACTTTCCATCGCGGCATTGTCCAAGCAATTCCCTTTTCTCGACATACTTTGAATAATGCCATATTCAGCCAAGATTCGACGATAAGCTACCATTTGATATTGCCAACCTTGGTCTGAATGTAAAATGACACCACAAGCTTTATTTAATCCTTTGACGGCTTGCATTAACATGTCCTCTACTTGCGCCCAGTTTGGGGAATAGCTGAGATTATAGGAGACTATCTCATTGTTAAATAACTCTAAAATTGGAGATAAATAGACTTTACTCCCATCTTTCGCCTTAAACTCGGTGATATCGGTCACCCATTTTTGTTTCGGGGCTGTTGCGCTAAAATTACGTTCAATATGATTTGGGGCAATCACCCCTATCGTGCCACGATAGGTCGTAAATTTCTTGCTTTTTCTTGACCGCACTTGAAGCCCAAGTGTCTGCATTAAACGTTGAACTTTTTTATGATTCACGCCTGGCAAGCTGGCATGAACACGTCGGTAGCCATAATCAGGATGATTGGCTTTGATGTGTTGAATGGTCTTTTTCAACAACTCATCCTTATCCGGTTTAATCTGAAGTTTCGCAAAAAACGTACTACGCGCTAACTGTGCAAAGCCTAAAAGCCATTTTAACGGATAGCGTGTTCTTAACCTTTGGATAATTTCTGTTGCTCGGCTTCGTCCTGAAGTCTGAGCCTTCTCAACTCCTTTAGGTAGGCCACCTCCGCTTCAAGCTGTAAAATTCTCAGGCGTAAACGGTCTTCTTCAGTTTTGGGGGGCGGTGGCATTCTGGCGTATTTAGGTTTCATTGGCGGTCTTCCTGATGGTTTACGGGGAATCAGTCCTTTTATGCCACTTTTTTCAAACCGTTTCAACCATGTCCCGACTAGGGCGTTGGAAGGAATATTGTAAAAACGCGCGGCTTCTCTAATACTCATTTTCCCATTCAAAATAGGTTGAAGAACCTGTAATTTAAATTCGATTGCGTAGTGTTTACCCATAAAAAAATCTGCACCTCAATTGTTGGTTTGTTGAGTCCAACTTTTGGGGTGCAGATCAATCTGATCGCTCTTTTTCATCTAAAATGGAAATAATATTGGCACAATAAAAACAGTTACCAACATAACAATTAAGGTAAACGGTACGCCGATTTTAATAAAGTCAGCAAATTTATAGCCCCCGGCCCCACCACCATGGTATTCACTGGAGAAGAGACTGGTGTCATAAATGCAGCAGAAGCGGCTATGGCGACGACCATCGCAAATGGCACAGGAGACACATTAAGTTGCTGAGCAAGAGAAATCGCAATGGGTGCCATCAAAGTTGCAGTGGCTGTATTCGAAATAAACAATCCGACTAATGCACAAAATACAAAGAGCACAATCAATACAGGATACATTCCCCAGCCATCAATGATTTGAGTCAGCCATTTCACCGCAAACTCTACCCCACCTGTTTTTTGAAGTGCGGTCGAAAATGGCATTATTCCGATAATCAAAATAAGACTTGGCCACTGAATGGAATCGTAAGCACTTTTAGCGTCCACGCAACGGAAATAAGCCAACATTAAACAACCAATCAAGGCAGCTATAACATTCTGCACAGCACCTGAAACCATCAGTACCACCATAGTTAAAATGGATAGTAAGGCTAGTGGTGCTTGACGTTGAGCGGGTAAGGCACGCTCTATTTCTTTCGGATAATTCAATACAAGGAAATCTTTTCAACGATCACGCATTGCTTGAATGAGACGCCAATCGCCAATACATTTAATT